>CAZPVE010000081.1:0-5176 GCA_964589925.1 uncultured Aurantimicrobium sp.
CAACAAACAGGTGGCTTTCTTCGATGTCAAAACCGATGGCCCGTCGCAGTATGGCCAGGTTGGCTACATCTTCCTGTTGAACCTCGGAACCCTGTTGAAGAGTGACACCTTCAAGACGGCAACCTACGACTACGCGAATAGCGGCTTCACGGTCAAAGCACCCAAGGCCACGCTCACCGTCCAGGTGTTTGAAAACAAAGTCAACGGAACACTTCTGACCAGCACAGCCAACCCAACCCAGACTCAGGCAACGATCGAAAACTACGGAGTCAACGACGTTGCCAAGGCAAAACTCTCGACGGCAACGCCTGCGCCTTCTGCGACGCCCACCAAGTAGCGCGCAGTCGCTGCTGCAATAATCCGACACACAACGGGCATCTTGTAGGGAAAACCCCTATTTCGACACCGTTTGTAATTTCGGTCTAGTAGCGTTCCAAATATGTCTCACGGGTCCGCCCGAAGACCTTTGTGAATAGCCGGTTGTCGAGAGTTGGGGGCTCGATAACCGGCTTTTCTTACGCCTGCGCGAAGGCCTCCGGTGAGGGGCACGAGCACACCAGGTTGCGGTCACCGAATGCATTGTCGATGCGACGCACGGGCGGCCAGTACTTGCCTCGGATGCGCTCGGTGACCAGCTGGCTCTTCTCACCCTGTGCAAACGGGTAGACACCCTGCTCGCGTGAATACGGACGCTCCCACTCTCCCGTGATGTCAGCCGCGGTGTGCGGGGCATTGACGAGAGGGTTGTTGTCGGCCGGCCAAGTTCCCGCCGCCACAGCATCGGCCTCGTGGCGAATGGCAATCATGGCATCGATGAAGCGATCGAGCTCAGCAAGATCTTCACTCTCGGTGGGTTCAACCATCAGAGTGCCCGCCACCGGGAAGCTCATCGTCGGCGCGTGGAAGCCGAAGTCAACCAGGCGCTTCGCGACATCATCCACTGTGACGCCCGTCTCGGCGGTCAACGGTCGCAGGTCGAGGATGCACTCGTGAGCGACGAGGCCATTGTCACCCGTGTAGAGAACGGGATAGTGAGCAGCGAGGCGGCGAGCAATGTAGTTCGCGGCGAGAACGGCCGACGCGGTGGCCCGACGGATGCCGTCTTCGCCCATCATGCGCACATAAGCCCACGAGATGGGCAGGATGCTCGGGCTGCCGTAGGGCGCGGCCGAGACCTGGGCGCCGGCGTGCGCCACACGAGCAACCTCGTCGTGCTTAACCAGAACGTGCTTGCGGCTCTGAGCGAAGGGGTGGCTCGGCAGGAAGGGGGCAAGGTGAGCCTTGGCTGCAACCGGACCGACACCGGGACCACCGCCTCCGTGAGGAATGCAGAACGTCTTGTGCAGGTTCAGGTGCGAAACATCGCCCCCGAGGTCGCCGTAGCGGGCGAAGCCCGTCATGGCGTTCATGTTGGCGCCATCGACGTAGACCTGGCCACCGGCTTCGTGCACAGCACCCGTGATGTCGAGCACATCGTGCTCATAGACACCGTGAGTTGACGGGTAGGTGATCATGAGTGCCGACAGGGTGTCGCGGTTCTCAGCGATCTTGGCTCGCAGGTCGGCGATGTCGACGTTTCCGTTCTCATCACAGGCAACGACAACCACGCTCATTCCGGCAAGAACGGCACTTGCCGCGTTCGTGCCGTGAGCACTCGACGGGATAAGGCAAACAGTGCGCTGGGTGTCGCCGTTGGCGAGGTGGAAGCCGCGGATGGCGAGCAAACCGGCGAGCTCACCTTGGCTACCGGCGTTGGGCTGCAACGAAACGGTGTCGTATCCGGTGACGTCGACGAGCCAGGTCTCGAGCTGGCGAATCAGCTCGAGGTAGCCAGCAACGTCTGCGCTCGGGGCGAAGGGGTGCAGTCCGCCGAACTCGGGCCAGGTCACGGCCTCCATCTCGGTTGCCGCGTTGAGTTTCATCGTGCAGGAACCGAGCGGAATCATGCCGCGGTCGAGTGCGTAGTCGTAGTCAGCCAGACGCTTGAGATAGCGCATCATGCTGGTCTCGCTGTGGTGCGTGTTGAACACAGGGTGAGTCAAGAAATCGCTGGTGCGCTTGAGGTCTTCCGGAATCACGTTGACGGCCTCGACGAACGCCCCGGTCGCGCCAAAGAGACGAGCGACGGCTTCAACCTCAGCCTCAGTGGTGGTCTCGTCGACCGAAATCGTGAGGGTGTTGTCGTCAATGATGTTGAGCAAGAAGCCCTGCTCACGAGCCTCGTCCCCGAGAGCCCGCGCACGCCCCGGAGCAGCGACGAGCAAAGTGTCGAAGTAGTTTTCGTGAACGACAGGCTGGCCCACGGATGCCAGGAGTGCGGCGAGCGCGGTTGCCTTCGCGTGCACATCCCGGGCGATATCGCGCAGGCCGTCAGGGCCGTGGTACACGGCATACATGCCGGCCATGACGGCCAAGAGCACCTGAGCGGTACAGATGTTTGAGGTGGCTTTTTCACGACGGATGTGCTGCTCACGAGCCTGCAGGGTCAGACGGTAGGCCATCTCGCCGTTGGCGTCCTTCGAGACACCCACCAGTCGACCGGGCATGCTGCGCTCAAGACCGGAGCGAACGGCGAGGTAACCCGCGTGCGGACCGCCGAAGCCCATGGGCACACCGAAACGCTGCGTGGTGCCGGCAGCAATGTCGGCACCCAGCTCCGCGGGCGAAGAAAGCAGGGTGAGGGCAAGCAGGTCTGCCATCACGATGGTGATTGCGCCTGCCTCCTTGGCGCGGGTGATTGCCCCGCTGGGGTTCCAGACCCGGCCCGAAGCGCCCGGGTACTGAATGAGCACACCAAATCCGGTGGGGTCGTCTCCGCCGTGCAGGTCGGCAACACGAATCTCAATGCCCAGAGGTTGCGCGCGACCGGTCAGCAGCGAAAGGGTCTGCGGAAGAGCATCCTTGTCGACAACAAAAACGTTGGACTCCGACTTGGATGCGCGACGCGCCAGCAACATGGCCTCAACGGCAGCCGTTCCCTCGTCGAGCATCGACGCGTTGGCGATGTCGAGACCGGTGAGGTCGGTGACCATGGTCTGGAAGTTGATCAGCGCCTCGAGTCGACCCTGTGAGATCTCGGGCTGGTAGGGCGTGTAGGCGGTGTACCAGCTGGGGTTTTCGAGAACGTTGCGCTTGATGACCGCCGGCGTGATCGTGTCGTAGTACCCCTGACCAATCAGCGAACGGCGAACCGTGTTGTTCTTGGCCAGCTGACGCAGTTCAGCGAGCGCGTCACGCTCGGATACCGGGTCTGGCAGTAGCCCCGAGCCGAGAGCACGGAACTTATCGACGTGAATCGATTCCGGGATGGCCGCCTCGATGAGGGTTTCAATCGAGTCGAATCCCAACTCGCCCAGCATGAGAGCTTGGGCAGGCGCGTCGGTTCCGATGTGACGATTGACGAACTGGTCAGGCATGGATTCCTTTTCGGTGGTGGGTCAGTGAAGCTGGTGTTCTCGGGCGGAGGGTCAACCTCCCGGAGGGACTACTCGCCAGTGAGAGCGGTGTACTCGTCGGCGGTGAGCAGCTTGCCGGTCGACGTGACACGAACCTTGATCAGCCAGCCAGCGCCGAACGGGTCGCTGTTGACGAGTTCAGGGCTTCCGACAACGTCGTCGTTGACCTCAATGACCTCGCCCGACGCGGGAGCGAACAGCTCACCAACCGACTTCGTCGACTCGATCTCGCCGACGACGGCACCTGCGGTGATGGTGCTGCCTACCTTGGGCAGTTCGACGTAAACAATGTCGCCGAGCTTCTCGGCGGCGTACGTGGTGATACCGATCGTGGCGGTGTCACCCTCAACGCGAAGCCATTCGTGCTCGTCGGTGTACGACAGATCTTGTGGGTTAGCCATTCTTAGTTCTTCTTTCGTGAGTAAAAGGGCAGTGCAGTGACGGTGTACGGGTGGCGTGTTCCTCGAATGTCGATGTCGACAACCTGTCCGGGATGCGCGAGCGCAGCATCCACGTAGGCCATCGCCACGGGGTACCCGAGGGTCGGGCTGAGCGCTCCCGAGGTGGTAACTCCCACTTCGGTTTCGCCGTTAAAGACGGGGTATTCGGCGCGGGCGGCCCGCTTTCCTTCACCCACGAGGCCCACGAGGATGGGTGCCTCGGCGGGGAGGGGAGCCTCGAGAGCGGAGCGACCCACAAAGTCGCCGTCTTTGCTAAACGCGACAGCGCGGCCCAGACCGGCCTGATCGGGGCGGGTGGTGAGGTCGAGCTCGTGGCCGTAGAGCGGCATGCCTGCTTCGAGGCGCAGGGTGTCTCGGCAGGCGAGACCGGCTGCCACCAACCCGCGCGCCTGGCCTGCCTCGGTCAGCGCGACCCAGAGCGCCTCGGCCTCGGCGACATCGATGTAGAGCTCGAATCCGTCTTCGCCGGTGTAGCCGGTGCGACCGATGAGAACAGGGTTCCCCAGGAACGTTGCTGGCAACGACCAGTAGTACTTGAGATCGGTGAGCGTTGATTGAGGACGGTCAGCTGCTGCCTCGGCGAGGGCGAGACCAACCGTGTTTTCCAGAATGGCGAGAGCGTTCGGACCCTGAACAGCAATGAGGGCCGTCTCGTCCGACTGGTCGACGACCGTGGCAGCAAACCCGGCGGTGCGAGCCTGAAGCGGAGGAACGACGTTGAATCGGTTGCCGGCGTTCGCCACGACCAAGAAGTGCTCGTCGCCCAATCGGTAGATGATGAGGTCGTCGATGATGCCACCGGCCTCGTTCAGCAGGAGCGAATACTTGGCCTGGCCAACGGCAAGCTTGGAGACATCAGCAGCGACGGCATAGTTGAGAAACGCAACGGACTGCGGGCCCGTGACCGAAATCTCTGCCATGTGGGAAATGTCAAAGATTCCAGCGGCCTCGCGAACGGCGTGGTGCTCAGCCAAATCGCTCGAGTAGCGCACCGGCATCTCCCAACCGGCGAAGTCGGTGAACGACGCACCCAGACGCTCGTGCACCGCGTGCAACGGGGAGAAGCGAGGGGGGTGGACTGAATCGTCTGACACGAGTTCTCAAATCTGGCTAGGCCGAAGGCTGGGAACTCCCCCTCTGTCATTTGTGCCTGAGAGTTTCACGCCAACCGAGAGGTTGGGTTTTCACCGTGGGCGAGGATGCTCTGCGGCATCCTTCTTTTCAGAGTGACCAGTTCGACGCGGTGCATTCACCTGAGAG
>CAZPVE010000082.1:0-5150 GCA_964589925.1 uncultured Aurantimicrobium sp.
CGTTCATCGGACTCCAGGCCGCGGACTATTCGCTGAACATCCTGACGCTCGGTGCCTTGACCATCGCGATTGGTCGTGTGGTCGATGACTCGATTGTGGTGATCGAAAACATCAAGCGAAAGCTCGTCTGGGGCGCCGATCGCTCGGCCACCATCGTCGAAGCCGTTAAGGAAGTTGCCGGAGCAGTTACTGCGTCGACCGCGACCACCGTGGCCGTCTTCTTGCCCATCGCATTTGTCGGTGGCATCACGGGCGAGCTGTTCCGTCCGTTTGCGCTCACGGTCACCATTGCGCTGGTCTCCTCACTGCTCGTGTCGCTGACCATCGTGCCGGTGCTCGCCTACTGGTTCTTGCGGGCTCCGTCGCCCGAATCGCGTCGTGGCAAGAAAGAGGCTGCAGCTGAAGCCGCCGCCGTTGCTGCAGGTCAGTCACCCGGCGACGAGCGTCCGGGAGCGCTCCAACGCGCCTACCGCCCCATCATCACGTGGACTCTCAAGTACTCTGCACTCGTTCTCGTGCTTGCTATCGCCGTGCTCGGTGGCACCGTCGCCATGACTCCGTTCATGAAGACCAACTTCCTTGGTTCCTCGGGTCAGAACACCTTCACGGTCAGCCAGGCCATCACGCCCGGTTCGAGCCTGGGGGCTCAGGATGCGCTCGCCGGTCAGGTTGAGGCTGCCCTCATCAAGACCGAAGGTGTCAAGATCGTGCAGGTCTCGATTGGTTCGACCGGTAACTCCCTGCGAGACGCCTTTATCGGCGGTGGTGACACAAACATCACCTACTCAGTAACCACCGATGAAAAGGCTGACCAGCAAGTCGTTCAAGATGCTGCCCGGGAAAACGTAGGAAAGGTTGTCGACCCCAAGACCATCACCATCGGTGCGTCCAGCGGTTTTGGTGCGAGCTCGGACATCTCCATCAACATCACGGCTCCCGACCAGGCATCGCTGCGCAAGGCATCCGACGAGGTAGTGAAGTCGATGCAGGGGCTGAGTTCGGTCAAGCAGGTCGAGAGCGATCTTGCCACCTCGCGCCCGTACATCGCTGTTGTTGTTGATCGTGATGAGGCAGCAAAGTACGGCTATACCGAGGTTGCTGTCGGAGGCATGGTGGCTGCCGCCACCAACCCCGGCTCTATCGGCACCGTCTCGGTTAAAGACACCCAGATGAATGTCTACATCGCGTCGGATGACCCGCCCACGACCATCGCGCAGCTCCGGGACATGGAAATTCCAACGGCCCTCGGACCCGTCAACCTGAGTGACATGGCGACCATTAAGCAGGCCAACGGCCCGACGCAGATCACCACGATTCGTGGCGCTCGAAGTGCGACCGTCACGGTCACGCCGAGTGCCGACCTCGGCACCGCAAACGCCCAGGTTTCGGCCGCTCTCAAGAAGACCACCCTTCCGGCAGGCGCTGAGGCAAGCATCGGCGGTGTGACCTCTGACCAGGCCAACGCCTTCACGCAACTCGGCCTCGCTCTCCTGGCCGCGATTCTGGTGGTGTACATCATCATGGTGGCCACCTTTAAGTCGCTGCTTCAGCCACTGCTGCTGTTGGTCTCGATTCCGTTCGCCGCCACTGGTGCCATCGCACTGCAAGTTGTCACGGGTGTTCCGCTCGGTGTCGCTTCGCTCATTGGTGTGCTGATGCTCGTGGGTATCGTCGTGACCAATGCCATCGTGCTCATCGACCTCGTCAACCAATACCGGGCGAAGGGATTGGCCGTGCGAGACGCCCTCATCGAGGGAACCACTCGCCGTCTGCGCCCCATCCTGATGACCGCGTTCGCAACCGTGTTCGCGCTGATTCCGCTGGCGATGGGCCTGACCGGTTCGGGCGGCGGCTTCATCTCCCAGCCCCTGGCCATCGTGGTGATTGGCGGTCTGCTCTCGTCGACCATCCTGACCCTGATCGTTCTGCCCGTCATCTACCTCCTGGTGGAGGGCGGACGCGAGAAGCGCAAGGCAAAACGCGCGGCCAAGAAGGCGGCCAAGCGCCAAGCCAAGCTCGCGGGTGCGACCGCTTAGGCAATTCCGCTTCACGAAAAGACCGGTTCGGTATCGAGCCGGTCTTTTCTATCGCTAGCGTGGTGGAGTGAAACAAAAGCTCCCACCCCTCGCTGTCGTCGCGCTGATTGCCGTGACCATCGTCTGGGGCGGCTCCTTTGTGATCATGAAGCCGGCGATCGCGCAAGAGCCGTTCTGGGACTTCTTGGCGTTTAGGTTCACCATCGCCACGCTCGTGATGATCGCCGTCAAACCCAAGGTGCTCTTGGCGTTCACACCGCGCTTGCTGGGCCGAGGCCTCATTCTTGGTGCGCTGCTCGGTTCTTCATACATCGCTCAGACCATCGCGCTCGAGCAGACCACCGCCGCCATCACCGGATTCCTCACTGGACTCTATGTGGTGGCGACACCCATCTTGACCTGGGTGCTCTTCCGCCAGAAGACACGCAAGCGCGTGTGGTTCGGTTCGGTGCTGGCCCTGGCCGGTCTGGCCCTCATCTCGTTCACCGGCGCCGGATTCGAAGTTGCTCAGCTGTGGGGCGTGGCCTGCGCGCTCTTGTTCGCCGGGCACATCGTGGGTCTCGGCCGCTGGTCGCCCGGGCTCGATAGCTACGCCCTCACGGTGGTGCAGCTCGGAGTGATTGCCGTGATGATGTGGATTGGCGCCGCGCCTGACGGAATCCAGCCCCCACCGAATCTCGACGTGTGGATCGCCGTTCTGTTTACGGCCCTGTTGGCAACGGCCTTTGCCTTCTTTATGCAGACCTGGGCGCAGGCGCGCATGGAGGCCTCGCGCGTTGCTGTGATCTTGACCCTCGAGGTCGTCTTTACTGCCGTAATTGCCGTTTTGGTGGGCCAAGAAGTGCTCACGCTCAAGACGATTCTCGGTGGCGGCATGATCGTCACGGCCATGTTTATCGTTGAATGGCCAAGCAAGGATGGCCTGCCCCAAACCGCCTCGGTCGACCCCATGGTGCATTAGCCGGTACACTTGAGGTGTCGGCTCTTGACACCGCACGATTGGTGCGGATGGGTTTGTTAGTCAAATGGGTCGGTTTATCAACAATCCGTTGGTAATAGTCACTTCGTGAATCGACCCCGCGCCACTGCTGCCCGGGTTCTTACACCGCTGTGTTTGCGGTGCTATTTCTCGTGAATTCAACCCAGAAGAGTCACCATGCCTAAGAACAAGAAGCCTGCCGGCGGCCGTCCGGCAAAGAATTTTGAACCGCGTACCGGCGCTAAAGCAGGACGCCCTTCGCGCCCGGCTGCTGCCAAGCCCGGAAGCAAGAGCCCGAAGCACCGCGGCTGGAAAGCCGAAGAACCCGCAGCCGGAAAGCGCCGTTGGGATGCCGCCGAGCGCGCTGAGCGCGCCGCTGGTCGCGATGACCGCGCACCCCGCGATGACCGCGCACCCCGCGATGACCGCGGCCCTCGCGCCGAGCGTTCCGAGCGCCCGGCTTACGGTTCGCGTGATGACCGTGCGCCGCGTCGTTTTGACCGCGATGACCGCGCTCCTCGACAGGACCGCGGTGACCGTCCGTACCGCTCGGCTGGCTCGCGCGACGACCGCCCTTCGTACGGGTCGCGTGATGACCGTGCGCCGCGTCGCTTTGAGCGCGACGATCGGGCACCTCGCCAGGATCGTGGCGACCGCCCCTACCGTCCGGTAGGCGACCGTGATGAGCGTCCCCGCTACAACCGTGACGACCGCCCTGCTCGTGACGACCGCGGACCTCGCACGGACCGCCCTTCGTACGGGTCGCGTGATGACCGTGCGCCGCGTCGCTTTGAGCGCGATGATCGTGCTCCTCGCCAGGACCGCGACGACCGTCCGCGTTACGACACTGATCGCCGCGAACGCGCGGAACGCTCGGAGCGGGCTCACCGTCCGCACCGCACCGGTTACGACCACCCGGCACGTCCGGCACGCAGCGACCGTTTTGACCGTGCCGAGCGCAGCGCATCCTCGTTCTACCCGGACAAGCCCAAGGCTGATCGCTTTGAGCCGGTAGAAGACGTCGTGCTTGAAAAGCTCGAAGCCGTCATGACCACCGCGTCGGAGACCGTCGACAGTTCGTTCGCTGAGCTCGGTCTGGGCGACAACATTTGCCGCCAGCTGGCATCGATGGGCGCTGAGCGTCCGTTCCCGATTCAGGTTGCGACCATCCCGGATGTGCTCTCGAAGCGCGACGTGCTTGGCCGCGGAAAGACCGGTTCGGGCAAGACTATCGCGTTCGGTGCCCCGATCGTTGAGCGTCTGATGGAGAACGAAGGCGGCAAGAACCGCAAGATGGGCCGTGCACCGCGCGCCCTGATTCTCGCCCCGACTCGTGAGCTGGCGATGCAGATCGACCGCACGGTTCAGCCCATCGCTCGTTCGGTTGGCCTCTTCACCACGACCATCTACGGTGGTGTTCCCCAGGCTCGCCAGGTGGGCGCCCTGCAGCGTGGTGTTGACATCATCATCGCTACGCCCGGGCGTCTCGAAGACCTCGTGCAGCAGCGTCGCATCGATCTGAGCAACATCACCATCACCGTGCTCGACGAGGCCGACCACATGTGCGACCTCGGATTCCTTGAGCCCGTGCAGCGCATTCTGCGTCAGACCGACCCCAACGGCCAGCGCCTGCTGTTCTCGGCGACTCTAGACAAGGGTGTTGCTGCGATCGTCGACGAGTTCCTCGTTGACCCAGCCGTGCACGAGGTTGCTGGTGAAGACCAGGCATCGTCGACAATCGACCACCGCGTTCTCGTCATCGAGCACCGCGACAAGATGGAAGTTATTCGTCAGCTCACCGAGCGCGACGGTAAGACTCTCGTGTTCTCGCGCACTCGCGCCTACGCCGAGCAGCTGGCAGACGATCTCGATGACGCCAACATTCCGGCCACCAGCTTGCACGGTGATCTGAACCAGTCGCGTCGTACACGCAACCTGCAGCTGCTCACCAGCGGCCGCGTTGACGTTCTCGTTGCCACCGACGTTGCCGCTCGCGGTATCCACATCGACGACATCGACCTCGTCATTCAGGCTGATGCCCCCGACGAGTACAAGACCTACCTGCACCGCGCCGGCCGTACCGGTCGCGCTGGTCGCCACGGTGTGGTTGTCACGCTCATCACCAAGCCCCGCAT
>CAZPVE010000083.1:0-5149 GCA_964589925.1 uncultured Aurantimicrobium sp.
TCAACCGAGTACTCGCGCGCTGGCCGCGGCGGCACCGGTGCGGCTAAGTGCGGCGGAAACTACGCGTCATCGCTGCTTCCCCAGGTTGAGGCCTACGAAAATGGATGCGCCCAGGTGCTCTTTCTCGACAGCGAGACCGGCGAGCACATCGATGAGCTTGGCGGCATGAACATCTTCTTCGTGCACAAGAGCGGAAAGTTGGTCACTCCTGCTCTCACCGGAGCCATCCTTGAGGGAATCACGCGTGACAGCGTCATCACTTTGGCTAAAGACCGAGGTCTTGAGGTCGAAGAGCGCCATGTTTCGATCAAGGAGTGGCAAGACGGCGTTGCTTCGGGCGAAATCACCGAGGTATTCGCGTGTGGAACGGCTGCGGTCATCACTCCCATCGGCCAGCTTCTCGGCAATGGTCTGTCGATCGGCGACGCAAACGCTCCGGCGGGGGAGCTCACGATGAGCATCCGCAAGGAGCTCACCGACATCCAATACGGCCGACTCCCTGACCGTCATGGCTGGCTCACGAGGCTCGACGCGTAATGACTTCCAACTATCTCGTCACGACCGCAACGGGAAGTGACGTTCGCGTTCGCTTCTGTCCGTCGCCGACCGGAACCCCTCACGTGGGTCTGGTTCGCACCGCCCTGTTCAACTGGGCCTATGCGCGCCACACGGGCGGCACGTTTGTCTTTCGCATCGAAGACACCGATGAGGCTCGCGATAGTGAAGAAAGCTACGACCAGATCATCGATGCCCTGACCTGGCTGGGACTCAACTGGGACGAGGGCATCAACGTCGGTGGCCCACACGCCCCGTACCGCCAGTCGGAGCGCTACGACATCTACGCGAAGGTTGTTGAAACGCTCAAAGAGACCGGGCATGTTTACGAGAGCTTCTCGACTCCCGAAGAAATCGAGGAGCGCAACAAGGCTCGCGGCCTCGACCCCAAGGTCGGCTATGACAATTTCGATCGCGACCTGACCGACGATCAAAAGGCGGCCTTCCGTGCCGAGGGGCGCCAGCCCGCCCTGCGCCTTCGCGTTCCCGACGAGGACATCACCTTCGACGACCTGGTTCGCGGTGAGATCACTTTCCCGGCCGGAAGCTTCCCCGACTTCGTGGTCGTACGTCCGAACGGACATCCGCTGTACACGCTCGTGAACCCGGTTGACGACGCCATCATGCAGATCACGCACGTTCTGCGCGGCGAAGATCTGCTGTCGTCGACTCCTCGCCAGATTGCCCTCTACCGAGCGCTGATTGACGCAGGGTTTGCCACGCACATTCCTCGCTTCGGCCACCTCCCATATGTGATGGGTGAAGGCAACAAGAAGCTGTCGAAGCGTGACCCCGAGTCGAACCTGTTCCACCACCGAGACCGTGGTTTTATCCCTGAGGGGCTCATCAACTACCTCGCCCTGCTGGGTTGGTCGCTGACCCACGACCGCGATGTCTTCTCGCTCAAAGAGATGATCAAAGCATTCGATGTCGTCGACGTGAACCCGAACCCCGCGCGCTTCGACCTCAAGAAGGCCGATGCCATCAATGCCGACCACATTCGTTTGCTCAAGCTTGATGATTTCACCGACCGTCTCATTCCTTACCTCCAGGCCGGGGGAGTGCTCGGTGAGTCTGTCTCTGAGTCTGACCGTGACATCCTTGCTCAGGCGGCTCCGCTTGTGCAGACGCGCATGAACGTGCTCAGTGAGGCTCCGGGCCTGCTCGCGTTCTTGTTCACGCCGACCGCCGAGCTCGAGATTGCCGACGAGGCTCGGGCAAGCCTGCCCGACAACTCGGCGGATGTTCTCGCCGCGGGAATCGCGGCGCTCGAGGCCGTCTCGTCCGAAGAATGGGCTACTGAAGCAATCCAGAACGCACTGCAAGCCGCCCTCATCGACACCCTCGAACTCAAGCCGCGCATTGCTTTCGGGCCGCTTCGAGTTGCCATCTCAGGTCAACGAATCTCGCCGCCTCTGTTCGAATCCATGGAGATTCTGGGCAAGGTAGACACCCTGGCCCGCCTGCAGCGTCTCGCAGCGAGCTTTTAGCGTCAGGTTTTGTCGGGCGTCGGACGCTCGGCTAGACTGTCGTAGTTGGTCTGGCTCGCCCAGGCCGAAAAACACCCTTGAGGTATGGTGTAATTGGCAACACGGCTGATTCTGGTTCAGTTGTTCTTGGTTCGAGTCCAGGTACCTCAGCCACGTTTTAGCGTGAGCTAAGCCCCAGCAGGCGCTCCGCATTTGCCTTCAAAATCTTGGGCCTCACGTCTGCCTTGAGCTCCAGCTCGGCGAAGTCGTTGAGCCATCGGTCCGGGCTGATGAGCGGATAGTCGGATCCAAAAAGAACTTTGTCTTGCAGGATCGAGTTCGCCTGCCGAACCAGGTTTTGCGGAAAATACTTCGGTGACCATCCCGAAAGATCGATCCAGGCGTTGGCCTTGTGTGTTGCGACCGCGAGAGCTTCGTCTTGCCAGGGTGCGGACGGATGCGCCATCACAATCTGCAGGGTGGCAAAGCGGGCAGCAAGCGCATCGAGCAGCATCGGGTTCGACAGGGCGAGCTTGAGGCCGCGGCCACCAGGAAGCCCCGACCCGATGCCGGTTTGACCGGTGTGCACAATCACGGGCACACCCATCGCTTCAATAGCTTCGAAAAGCGGTGCGAACTCATCGGCGGAGGGGTCGAAGTTCTGCAGCGTCGGGTGAAACTTGAACCCTCGAACGCCGTGATCCTCAAACAGTGAGCGGGCGCGCGTGATTGCCTGTGTGCCCTGCAGTGGGTCGACCGACCCAAACGGAATCAGCACATCACTATTGCGAATCGCCCCGGCAACAATCTCTTCGGTTGAGTTCGGTTTGTTTCCGAGGTTCGTCGAGGCATCCACGGTGAAGACCACGGCTGCCATGTTGCGAGAGCGATATAGGTCAGCGATTTCGTCGAGCGTCGGGCGCGGACCATCCGTCTTGAAGTACTTGCTCGCTGCGGCGATGAGGTCGTCGGTGAGCGCGTGATGCCCATGATCGTCGACTTCGACATGAACATGGGTGTCGATGGCTTCGAGCGTGCTCGAGTCGAGCGTGAGCTCATACCGTTGCGTCATGATTTCAATCCTTGGTGGAGGGCGCACCATCGTAAGCCCAGTGTTTTCCCTTCTGACAATAGTTTTATTTGCGAAAACAGGGATGTTTGCGGGTGCATCTCATTCGTGTCGGATTTCCCGCAAAGCGGTTCGCCTAGGCCGTTTTGTGTGTTGTCTCGGTTAGCGTGTGGCTATCTGAGAAGGGTGCTGGTGCGCCCGAAAATACACGAAAGGGATATGCCAACGATGGCTGACTCGAATCCTAAATTCATCAACCGCTTCGCCGCAGAGGTTTTCGGAACCTTCGTTCTGGTCTTCGGTGTTATTTCTGCCGCGCTCTTCGCCACCACCTTCACCAATGGTGACGTCAACAACGGCGCTGGCTTCCTCGGTGTTGCCTTCGGTCTCGGCCTTGCCGTTGTCGTTGCTGCCTACGCTGTCGGTGGCATCTCTGGCGGCCACTTCAACCCGGCCGTGACTCTCGGTCTTGCCGTCGCCGGCAAGTTCGCTTGGAAGGACGTGCTCGGATACATCGTTGCCCAGCTCGTCGGCGCCGTTCTTGCCGCATCGGTTCTCGTGTTCATCGCGTCGGGCAGCACCAAGACTGCCGGTGCGATTGGTCACGGTTTTGCTTCGACCGGTTATGACGCACAGTCGCCACTCGGATTCGGCCTCGGCGCAGTAGCCGTCGCAGAAATCGTTGCCACCGCGATTCTGGTCTTCGTTATTCAGGGCGCCACCGACAAGCTCAACCCCGCTGGTTTTGCTCCTCTGGCCATTGGTTTCACTCTCGTTGTGCTCAACATCGGTGTCGTGCCGATCTCGGGCGCTTCGTTCAACCCTGCTCGTTCGATCGCTACCGCCATTTACGGTGGCCCGGATGCGCTCGGTCAGGTGTGGGCCTTCATCGTGTTCCCCATCATCGGTGGGCTCCTTGCTGGCCTTCTCTACAAGCCGCTTTTCGGTCGTAAGAACGCCTAGTTCTCGCTTCCAGGTCAAAAGGCGCGTCCTTCGGGGCGCGCCTTTTGCATGCGTCGGGTGCATGACGCGACGATAATCATCCCGTGACTTCTTCACGCCGCATCGTCGCGGTCATCAATCCGCAGGCTGCCTTCGGCAAGCATCGTGCCCTGGGAGACAAGGTCCTCGCCCAACTGGAGGCTGAGGGCTTCGAGGTTCACGTCATTCGAGGTGCGAGCTTTGCGGATGCTCGGGAGCGGGCGGCTTTGGCGCTTGAGCCGAACGATGTTCTTCTCGTGGTTGGGGGAGATGGCATGGTGAGCATGGCCGTCAATCTCGTGGCCGGCACAAATAATCCTTTCGCGGTGATGCCCGCGGGAACCGGAAACGACTTTGCTCGCGGGCTGGGTATGCCGGTTCATGATCTTGACACTTGTCTCGATCTCACGATCGCGGCCCTGAACGGGCAGCCCCGGGCGATAGATCTGGCTCGGGTATCCAGCCCACACGACACCGAGGGACCATCCGTTATCTATGCCTGCGTGCTCTCGGCTGGTTTCGACGCCTTCGTGAATGAGCGGGCAAATCGAATGCGTTTTCCGCGGGGGCGCAGTCGCTACACGTGGGCGATTTTCGCCGAGCTTCTCGGTCTTCGGCCTCGCGAATATGAGCTCACGGTTGATGGCGTGACTCGGCATGAACGGGCGGTGCTCATTTCGGTCGCCAACAACCCCAACATGGGCGGCGGAATGATCATCACCCCTGACGCGAGCATCACGGATGGTCTCCTTGACGTCTTCATTGTTCGGCCGGTTTCGCGACTGCGGCTGATTCGTCTGCTCCCCAAGGTTTTTCGAGGTGAGCACATTGGCGAACCTGAGGTGCACATTGAGCGGGCTCGATCGGTGACGATCGATTCCCCCGGAATTGTTGGGTATGCCGACGGCGAGCGAATCGCCCCGCTTCCCCTGCGGGTTGATGTGCTTCCGGGGGCGGCGTTGCTGTTGGCCGCCGATTAGGTCGCGCATTCCCGCCTGTGGCATACTCGATAAGTCGCAAAAACGGCCCCATCGTATAGCGGCCTAGTACGCCGCCCTCTCACGGCGGTAACGCG
>CAZPVE010000084.1:0-4948 GCA_964589925.1 uncultured Aurantimicrobium sp.
GAAGTCGGCTTCAACCACTTCTTCCGTGGCCAAGACCACCCTGGCGGTGGCGACCAGATCTTCATTCAGGGTCACGCCTCCCCCGGCCCCTACGCGCGCGCCTTCCTGGAAGGTCGCCTGAACGAAGAGCACCTCGACGGGTTCCGTCAGGAGAAGTCGCACTTTGCCGGCGGCCTCTCGTCGTACCCGCACCCCCGCCTCATGCCGAACTTCTGGCAGTTCCCGACCGTGTCGATGGGTCTGGGCCCGATTAACGCCATTTACCAGGCCCAGCTCAACCGCTACCTGACGAACCGTGGCATCAAGGACGCCAGCGACCAGCAGGTCTGGGCATTCCTCGGCGACGGTGAAATGGACGAGGTCGAGAGCCGCGGTCAGCTTCAGGTCGCAGCTAACGAAGGACTCGACAACCTCAACTTCGTGATCAACTGTAACCTGCAGCGCCTTGACGGCCCGGTTCGCGGTAACGGCAAGATCATTCAGGAGCTCGAGAGCTTCTTCCGTGGTGCCGGATGGAACGTCATCAAGGTCATTTGGGGCCGCGAATGGGATGATCTCCTGGCTCGCGACACCGACGGTGCCCTGCGTTCGCTCATGAACAACACCCCCGACGGTGACTTCCAGACCTACAAGACTGAGAACGGCGCATTCGTTCGCGAGAACTTCTTTGCTCGCGACCCTCGCGCGCTCAAGCTCGTTGAGAACTACACCGACGACCAGATCTGGAACCTCAAGCGAGGCGGCCACGACTACCGCAAGGTATACGCCGCATTCAAGGCAGCGTCTGAGCACAAGGGCCAGCCCACGGTCATCCTGGCGCACACCATCAAGGGCTACGGCCTCGGCCGCACCTTCGAGGGTCGCAACGCAACCCACCAGATGAAGAAGATTGGTCTCGAAGACCTCAAGCGCATGCGTGACTTCTTGCACATCCCCGTCACCGACGCAGTCCTCGAAGAGAATCCCTACCTGCCTCCGTACTACCGTCCGGATGCCAGCAACCCGGCCATCGAGTACATGCACGAGCGTCGTCGCGCGCTGGGCGGGTACTTGCCCGAGCGTCGCTCGAAGTACACGAACATTCCCCTCCCCGAAGCCAAGGCCTACGAGATTGCCGCCAAGGGTTCGGGCACGCAAGAAATCGCCACCACCATGGCATTCGTGCGGCTACTCAAAGACCTGATTCGCGACAAGGAGTTCGGTCCTCGCATTGTTCCGATCATCCCTGACGAGGCTCGCACCTTCGGCATGGACGCGTTCTTCCCGAACGCCAAGATCTACAACCCTCGCGGTCAGCACTACATCTCGGTCGACCGCGACCTGCTCTTGGCCTACAAGGAAGACCCAACGGGAACCATCCTCCACGTGGGTATCAACGAAGCCGGTGCTCTCGCTGCGTTCACTGCAGTGGGAACCTCGTACTCGACTCAGGGCGAGCCTCTGATTCCGATCTACGTGTTCTACTCCATGTTCGGATTCCAGCGCACCGGTGACGCCATTTGGGCAGCCGGTGACCAGATGGCCCGCGGTTTCATCGTGGGTGCAACCGCCGGACGCACCACGCTGACCGGTGAAGGCTTGCAGCACGCTGACGGCCACTCGCCGATCCTGGCTTCAACCAACCCAGCGATCGTCGCATACGACCCGGCCTACGGCTACGAAATCGGTCACATCGTCAAGGCCGGTCTTGAACGCATGTACGGCGGATCGCACACCGACCCGAACGTGATGTACTACCTCACCGTGTACAACGAGCCCATCGTTCAGCCGGCTGAGCCCGAGAACCTCGATGTCGACGGACTGCTCCGCGGTATCTACAAGCTCTCTGAGGGCGAAGCAGGTGGCCACAAGGCTCAGCTGCTCGCTTCAGGTGTTTCGGTCCCCTGGGCTCTCGAGGCTCAGCGACTGCTGCGTGACGACTGGGGTGTCTCGGCCGACGTCTGGTCAGTTACCTCGTGGAGCGAACTGCGCCGCGACGGTGTTGCCGCTGAAGAGTTCAACCTCTTGCACCCCACCGAGCCCGCTCGCGTTCCTTACGTCACGCAGAAGCTCCAGGGTGCTGAGGGTCCGTTCATCGCGTCGACCGACTACAACCACCAGGTTCCCGACCTCATCCGTGCGTTCGTGCCCGGTGACTACGCAACGCTCGGTGCCGACGGATTCGGTTTCTCCGACACCCGCGCAGCAGCTCGCCGCTTCTTCTTGATTGATGGCCCGTCCATCGTCGTGAAGACGCTGCAGCAGCTTGCCAAGCAGGGCAAGGTCGACCCCAGCCTCGTGGCTCAGGCCATCGAGCGCTACCGCCTCTTCGATGTCAACGCAGGAACCACTGGTTCAGCCGGCGGCGAAAGCTAAGGAGTTCGTTAGTGATTGTTGTTGTTGCGCCCGGTCAGGGCTCACAAACCCCCGGTTTTCTGAGCCCCTGGCTTGAACTCCCGGGGGCAGCCGACCTGCTCGGTGCTCTCTCCGAGGCTGCGGGTGTCGACCTGGCGCAACACGGCACTGTTAGTGACGCTGACACGATTCGCGACACCAAGATTGCCCAGCCCCTCATCGTTGCTGCGGGCATCCTGACGCTGGATGCACTGGCCGAAACCGATCACCTCGCCAAGAGCTCGGGCATCGCCGGTCATTCTGTCGGTGAGTTCACCGCGGCCGCTGGTGCGGGCGTGCTGGATGCCACCGACGCAGTGCGCCTCGTGGGCATCCGTGGTCGCGCAATGGCTGAGGCCGCATCAATTGAAGCCACCGGCATGAGCGCGGTCATCGGCGGTGACGAAGCTGAGGTTCTGGCAGCCCTTGAAGCAAACGGGCTCTTCCCCGCCAACTACAACGGTGGCGGCCAACTCGTGGTGGCTGGTCCGGTCGCCGGGCTGACAGCACTGGCCGAAAACGCACCTGCTGGATCACGCGTGATTCCTCTGCAGGTTGCAGGCGCGTTCCACACGTCGTACATGGCCCCCGCCGTTGAGACGCTTCGCGAGGCTGCTGCCGATGTGAACACGAACGATCCGACCAAGAAGCTCTGGACGAACAATGACGGATCGCTGGTCACCGACGGCCAGAAGTTCCGCGACCTGCTCGTCGGTCAGGTTTCGTCGCCCGTGCGCTGGGACAAGTGCATGGCCAGCTTCGAGGCCGCCGGAGTCACCGGAATCATTGAACTTGCCCCTGCTGGAGCACTCGTTGGTCTGGCCAAGCGAGCCCTCAAGGGTGTCCCCACGGTCGCAATCAAGACTCCCGATGACTTGACTGCCGCCCGTGAACTGATTGACTCTCTCTAACCACCCGCACGCCACCAAAGAAGGTGCCTTCATGACTCACGTACAGCTCAACCAAAGCAGTGGAGCACAGTACTCACGCATCTACGCGCTTGGTGCCGCCCGTGGTGAACTCGTTGTGACCAACGATGACCTGGCCGGCCCCATCGACTCGAGCGACGAGTGGATTCGCCAGCGCACCGGCGTGATCACCCGCAAGCGTGCGAGCAAAGACGTCAAGGCCATCGACCTCGCGGAGGCTGCCGCCAAGGAAGCCATCGCCAAGGCCGGAATCGACCCCAGCCAAATCGACGCCGTCATCGTCTCGACGATTAGCAACTCGGTTCAGACTCCCTCGCTGGCCGCGCTTTTGGCCGACCGCGTGGGCGCCAACCCGGCCGCCGCCTACGACGTGTCGGCAGCCTGCGCCGGTTACACCTACGGAATTGCCCAGGCTGACTCTTTCGTGCGCTCAGGTCTCGCGCACTACGTGCTCGTGGTGGGTGCCGAGAAGCTCAGCGACTTCTGCGAGCCAACCGACCGCACCATTTCATTCCTCCTCGGCGATGGCGCCGGTGCCGCTGTCGTGGGCCCCAGCGACTACCCCGGCATCTCGAAGACCGTCTGGGGCTCCGACGGTTCCAAGTGGGATGCCGTGGGCATGTCAAACACCATGGAAGACTTTCACGACGGTGTTGCCGGGTGGCCCACCCTGCGCCAAGAAGGCCAGACCGTTTTCCGCTGGGCCGTGTGGGAGATGGCAAAGGTCGCCCAGAAGGCACTCGACGAGGCCGGAATCACGGCCGATCAGCTCGCCGCCTTCATCCCCCACCAGGCGAACATGCGCATCATCGACGAATTCGCCAAGCAGCTCAAGCTCCCCGAGTCGGTTGTGATTGCCCGAGACATCGCCACCACCGGAAACACTTCGGCGGCATCCATCCCGCTGGCAACCCACCAACTTCTCACCGAGCATCCCGAGCTCAGCGGCGGACTGGCCCTCGAAATTGGATTCGGCGCCGGCCTCGTGTACGGCGCTCAAGTGGTCGTACTCCCCTAGGCAAATCCGCCGAAATCGCCCGGTTGCCGGTAAACTTTCACCGTCATCACTACCCCATTTAGGAGAATCACAATGGCACTGTCCACCGAAGAAGTTCTTGCTGGTCTGGCTGAACTTGTCAACGACGAGACCGGCATTGCTACCGACACGGTACAGCTGGACAAGTCCTTCACTGACGACCTCGACATCGACAGCATCTCGATGATGACCATCGTCGTCAACGCAGAAGAGAAGTTCGACGTCAAGATTCCTGACGAGGACGTAGCCGGTCTCAAGACCGTCGGCGACGCTGTTACGTACATCGTCAACGCTTCCAAGTAAGACTTGAGATAGGAGCCGGTTCGACATCACGTTGACCCGGCTCCTTCTTTCGTCAGCACCCGCTTCATCACTTCATCAAAGGATCTCAGTACATGGCACTCAAGAAGATTGTTGTCACCGGCATCGGTGCCTTCTCTCCCCTTGCAGGTAATGCCCCAGAAACCTGGAGCGCGCTGCTCGCCGGCAAGACCGGCGCACGCACGTTAGAAATGGAGTGGGTGGCCAAGTACGACCTCCCCGTTACGTTCGCTGCTCAGATTGCCGTCGCACCTGGCGACGTTCTCGAGCGCGTTGAAACCAAGCGCCT
>CAZPVE010000085.1:0-4942 GCA_964589925.1 uncultured Aurantimicrobium sp.
ACTCGAGAAGAACGTAGAAATCGAGTACGAGCGCAACGGTGAACGTTATCAGTTCCTCCGCTGGGGCCAGACCGCATTCGATGACTTCAAGGTTGTTCCCCCGGGAACCGGAATCGTGCACCAGGTCAACATTGAGTACCTGGCTCGCGTGACCATGGCCCGCGAGGTCGCCGGTGTTCTTCAGGCTTACCCCGACACCTGTGTCGGTACCGACTCGCACACCACGATGGTGAACGGTCTTGGTGTTCTCGGATGGGGTGTTGGTGGCATTGAGGCCGAGGCTGCAATGCTGGGCCAGCCCGTTTCGATGCTCATCCCTAAGGTTGTTGGCTTCAAGCTCACCGGTTCGATTCCCACCGGCGTAACCGCAACGGACGTCGTTCTCACGATCACCCAGATTCTGCGTAAGCACGGAGTTGTGGGCAAGTTTGTTGAGTTCTACGGCGCCGGTGTTTCTTCGGTTCCGCTGGCAAACCGCGCAACCATCGGAAACATGAGCCCCGAGTTCGGTTCGACCGCGGCGATCTTCCCGATTGACGACGTCACGCTCGACTATCTGCGTCTTACCGGTCGCTCCGAGGAGCAGGTGGCTCTCGTCGAGGCATACTCCAAGGCCCAGGGCCTGTGGTTCGACCCGGCAAGCGAGCCCAACTTCAGTGAGTACCTCGAGCTCGATCTCTCGACCGTTGTTCCTTCGATTTCGGGCCCGAAGCGTCCTCAGGACCGCATCGAGCTGTCGAAGGCGAAGGGGCAGTTCGAAGAGGATCTCAAGGTCTACGGTGCCGGCAAGGCTGCCGACGTGAAGGTTGCCAACGGAGACCAGTTCGAGCTCAAGAACGGTGCTGTCACGATTGCGGCCATCACCTCGTGCACCAACACCTCCAACCCCTCGGTCATGCTTGCTGCCGGTCTCCTGGCTCGCAACGCGGTCAACGAGGGTCTGAAGGCAAAGCCCTGGGTCAAGACCACACTGTCGCCCGGCTCGAAGGTTGTCACCGACTACTACGAGAAGGCCGGTGTCACCCCCTACCTCGACAAGCTCGGTTTCTACCCCGTTGGTTACGGTTGCATGACCTGTATCGGTAACTCTGGCCCGCTGAAAGAAGAAATCTCGGCAGCCATCAACGAGAACGACCTCGCTGTGACCGCCGTTCTTTCAGGTAACCGAAACTTCGAAGGACGCATCAGCCCCGACGTGAAGATGAACTACCTCGCTTCACCTCCTCTTGTCATTGCCTACGCCCTCGCCGGTTCGATGGACTTTGACTTCGACACCGACGCGCTCGGTCAGGATGAAGCCGGCAACGACGTCTTCCTCAAAGACATCTGGCCCTCGACCGAAGAGGTGCAGAAGGTCATCGACTCGTCGATCGACACCGAGATGTTCAACCACGAGTACTCGAGCGTGTTCGCCGGTGACGACCGCTGGCGCAACCTGCCGACTCCGACGGGTGCAACCTTCGAGTGGGACGCCAAGTCGACCTACGTTCGCAAGCCCCCGTACTTCGAGGGCCTCAAGCTCGAGACGACTCCGGTCAAGGACATCTCGGGTGCACGCGTCCTCGCGGCTCTCGGTGACTCGGTAACCACCGACCACATTTCGCCCGCCGGAAACATCAAGGCGGGCACTCCCGCGGCTCAGTACCTTGACTCCCACGGTGTGGCTCGTGCCGACTACAACTCCTACGGTTCGCGCCGCGGAAACCACGAGGTCATGATTCGTGGAACGTTTGCGAACATCCGCCTCAAGAACCAGCTCCTCGATGGCGTTGAGGGTGGTTACACCCGCGACTTCACCCAGGCAGATGGGCCCCAGTCGTTCATCTACGACGCATCGGCCAACTACCAGGCTGCTGGCACTCCGCTGGTGATCTTCGGTGGCAAGGAGTACGGTTCGGGTTCGTCGCGCGACTGGGCTGCCAAGGGAACCGCTTTGCTCGGTGTTCGTGCTGTGATCTCGGAGAGCTTCGAGCGCATCCACCGTTCAAACCTGATCGGCATGGGTGTTCTTCCCCTGCAGTTCCCCGCCGGAAAGACGTGGGCTGACCTGGGCCTCGACGGCACCGAAATCGTCAGCATCGAAGGAATCGAACAGCTCAACGCTGGTGTGACTCCCAAGACGCTGAAGGTCACGGCCGCTCCGAGTGCGCAGTCTCCCGCCGGCAAGGAAACCATCACTTTTGACGCAGTAGTGCGCATCGACACCCCCGGTGAAGCTGACTACTACCGCAACGGTGGAATCCTCCAGTACGTGCTTCGTTCGCTCGTCGCGTAGCAGGGAATTCACGCTTCAAGTCGTAGACTCGCACTCGTGAGTATTCTCGATTCGATCAATGGTCCCCGCGACCTTGATGGCCTTTCGCGCGCTCAACTCGAGCAGCTCGCGGGCGAGATTCGAGAGTTCCTCATTCGCGAGGTGAGCCGCTCAGGTGGGCACCTGGGGCCGAACCTAGGTGTGGTCGAAATGACCATCGCTTTGCATCGTGTCTTTGAGAGCCCCAACGACTCGATTGTGTTCGATACAGGACACCAATCGTATGTGCACAAGCTGCTGACCGGCCGCAAAGATTTCAGCAAGCTTCGGGAACGCGGCGGACTCGCTGGTTATCCGCAACGCTCTGAGTCGGAACACGACATTGTCGAAAGCTCGCACGCCTCAAGCTCACTTTCCTGGGCCGACGGGATCAGTCGCGGATTTGCCATGTCGGGCCACAGTGACCGCCACGTCGTTGCCGTTGTCGGCGACGGTGCGCTCACGGGCGGCATGACCTGGGAAGCGCTCAACAACATCAGCCACGACAACACTCGAAACCTGGTGATTGTGGTCAATGACAATGGTCGTTCCTATTCGCCCACGATTGGTGGCATCGCCCGCTTCCTAGACCGTGCTCGCACCCGACGCACGTACCGTCGCCTGCACTTCTCAAGCAGCAAGCTGTTTGCCAAGATGGGCCCGTACGCGCGCGCCTTCTACCGCGGCGTTCGCGGTGGCATCCACGGCTTCCTGGCTCGATTCACCAACAATCAGGCCCTGTACTCGAACCTCGATATCAAGTACGTGGGTCCGGTCGACGGACACGACTTGCAGGCCATGGAGGCCGCCCTGCGGCAGGCAAAAGATTACGGTTCGCCGGTCATCGTGCACGCGATCACTGAAAAGGGTCGAGGATACGCTCCGGCCCGTCAAGATGAGGCAGACCAGTTCCACGCCGTCGGTCAGATCCACCCGGAAACTGGCTTGCCGCTGAGCACCTCGTCCAAGCTGGGCTGGACTGAAGTGTTCGGCAAGAAGCTTGCTCAGTTGGCCGCATCAAACGACCGCCTTGTTGGCATCACCGCTGCGATGTTGCGCCCAACCGGACTCGACGTCTTGGCCGACCGCTTTCCCGAGCGCGTGATTGACGTCGGAATTGCCGAGCAGCACGCCGTTGCGTCGGCAGCCGGTCTTGCCTTCGGTGGAATGCATCCTGTCGTTGCCATGTACGCGACGTTCGTCAATCGAGCCTTCGACCAGGTCCTGATGGATGTGGGCCTGCACAAGGCCGGAGTGACTTTTGTTCTCGACCGCGCGGGTGTGACCGGCCCTGACGGTGCGAGCCACCACGGCGTATGGGACCTCGCTATTTTGCAGGTTGTTCCCGGAATCCGAATTGCGGCCCCACGCGATGCCGCCCGTCTCGAAGAAGAGCTCGCCGAGGCCGTGGCGTGTGAAGACGCGCCGACAGTCTTGCGTTATCCCAAGGGCTCGGTCGGTGACGACATTGCTGCCGTCCGTCGAACGCCAGACGGCGTGGATGTCCTGCGTGAGGCCCCGCACAAAGACGTTCTGATTGTGGCTGTTGGGTCGTTTGCGAAGCTCGGTCTTGATGTGGCTGATCGCCTTGCACACCAGGGCATTGGTGCGACCGTCATTGATCCGCGCTGGGTCATTCCTGTTGCGTCAAGCCTCATCGAACTGGCTGCGGAGCACCGGCTCGTGATCACACTCGAAGACGGCATTCGCGTTGGAGGGGTGGGAACTCGCATCCGACAGGATCTTCGCGAGGCCGGCGTAGACACCGCCGTTGACGAGCTCGGATTGCCCGATGAGTTCCTTGAGCACGCCACGCGCGACGAGATTCTTGAGGATGCCGGGCTCACCGCGCAGAAGATTGCTCGCGATGTTGTTGCTCAGGTTCTGGGCAGCCGGATCCCGGTAGCTCGCGCTCTTCCCGAAGAGACTGCCACGCAGCCTATTTCCGAAATCAAGCCGACGGAGCTTTAGTTCACACCGCGAATGGGCGGATTGTGGAACGTTGCCCCATTTGCCTGCTCGCTCGCTCCCACGCGGTCGAGGTAGGGCGTGATTCCGCCCATCTGGAATGGCCAGCCGGCCCCCATAATCATGCAGAGGTCGATATCTTCGGGGGCTGCCACCACGCCTTCGTCAAGCATGAGTCGAATCTCGCGAGCCAACCCAAATTGAACACGGCTCAGAAGCTGGGGTCCCGTAAGAGTGGTTGTGCCGCCTCGAACTATTTCTCGGGCGCGCGGGTCGAAGCCGGTCGGCTTTCCGTTCTTGTCTTTGGTGAGGAGGACGCCTTCTTCGGCCAGCTGGTGCAGGTTCGGGCTGTCAAAGAATCGGTCGGGGAAGGCCTTGTGGTGAGTGTCCAGCACGTGAGCGCCGACTTTGAGGCCAACGAGATCGAGAAGCTCGAAAGCACTCATGGGAAGCCCGAAGCTGTCGAGAGCATGATCAACGACTTCAAAGCTTGTGCCTTCGTCGACGGCGTGCATAGCTTCGCCCAGGAGCATGGCGAGCAGCCGGTTGACGACGAATCCGGGGGAGTCAGAGGTAATCACCGCGGTCTTGCGAAGCTTGGATGCGGTTGCCATTGCCGTTGCCAGAGCGACATCCGAGGTCTTTGCTGCGCGGACGACCTCAATTAAGGGCATCACGGCC
>CAZPVE010000086.1:0-4910 GCA_964589925.1 uncultured Aurantimicrobium sp.
GACCGTGTCTATCTGGGCTTGCGACACCTCACCACCACTGCACGAAGGGCCAGCAGAGACCTTGGTGCAGAGGTAAACGGCGACCTGAGCCTTGTCGTACCAGAACGTCTTCATCTGGCCGATCTGCAGCTGGAGCAGAATGGCCGTGCCCACAAAGGTGAGCGAGATAAAGGTCACCAGCACGACGGAAACAACCATGGATGCGTTCCGACGCAAGCCATTGGCAACCTCAGACCAAATCAGCGCGAATCTCATTGAACCGGACCCACCTCTTGGTCGTCAGCCTCATCGGCCGGGGGGTCCTGCGAAATGATGTTGAAGCGCGCCGTGATGGGCACGTCGGCGGGCGAAGGAGCCGGAGCTGCCGGCTGCAAGAAGTCGTCGGGGAGTTCTTCAATCTCAGCGGTGTCATCGTGAGTCTGGTCATCGAACGCGTCGAGCATGCCAGGCACAGCATCGGCTGTGGTCAGCGGCTCGATCGCGCCGGTGTCGCCGGGTCGAGGGGCAAGAGTCTCGCGAACCGCGGAAAGATCGCCGGTGTCTTTGAGTGTGGTGTCGGCGCCAGCAATCGGCATCGCAGCCGTCTCGCCGTATCCCGCTGACTTTTCGTCACGCACGATGACACCCTGCTGAAGCTCAATCACTCGGCGCTGCATGCGGTCGACAAAGTCGGCGGCGTGAGTGGCCATCACGATGGTGGTGCCGCCGGCGTTGATTCGTTCGAGCAGGGCCATGATGCCTGCGCTGGTTGCGGGGTCGAGGTTACCCGTGGGCTCATCGGCCAAAAGCAGGGCGGGCTTGTTCACGATGGCGCGCGCGATAGCGACGCGCTGCTGCTCACCGCCGGAAAGCTCGTGCGGGAATCGATTCGCCTTGCCCGCAAGACCCACCATTTGGAGAACATCGGGAACAGCCTCTTGAATGAAACCGCGGGACTTGCCGATTACCTGAAGGGTGAACGCGACGTTGTCAAAAACGGTCTTGTTCGGGAGCAGACGGAAGTCTTGAAAAACCACGCCAAGGTTGCGCCGGAAGAACGGCACCTTGCGGCTCGAAATGTTGCCCAGATCCTGGCCGAGAACGTGAATCGAACCACCGCTGGGCTTGTCTTCCTTGATCATCAGACGAAGACACGACGACTTGCCACTGCCCGACTGTCCGACGAGAAAGACGAACTCGCCGCGGTTGATTTCAAAGTCGACGGCATCCAGCGCCGGGCGCTTGGCGCCACGGTACTGCTTCGAGACTTTTTCAAACCGGATCATGCTGGTTCGAGCCTATGTAGAGCACCCTGGGAACTCGCCCAGCGACACCCGCGAGCGCCCTACTGCGCCCAAACCGGCGAGATTCGCGGCTACTGAGCCGGCGACTTGCGCCAGCGAATGCCAGCGGCAATGAATCCGTCGAGGTCGCCATCGAAAACGTTCGACGGGTTGTTGACCTCGTAGTCGGTGCGCAGGTCTTTGACCATTTGGTACGGGGCAAGAACGTAGGAACGCATCTGATCACCCCAGCTGGCGGTGATGTTTCCGGCGAGCTCTTTCTTGGTGGCGTTTTCTTCTTCGCGCTTGAGCAAGAGCAGGCGCGACTGAAGCACCCGCATCGCGGCAGCGCGGTTCTGAATCTGGCTTTTCTCGTTTTGGCAGCTGACCACGATTCCGGTGGGCAGGTGGGTGATGCGAACAGCGGAGTCTGTGGTGTTGACGGACTGGCCTCCGGGGCCACTCGAGCGGAACACATCCACACGGATGTCGTTCTCGGGAATCTCGATCGATTCGGTCTCTTCCATCAGCGGAACAACCTCGACGGCCGCAAAACTTGTCTGTCGTTTGCCGGCCGAGTTGAACGGACTCATGCGCACGAGACGGTGGGTTCCCGCCTCGACACTGAGCGTGCCAAAAGCGTAAGGCGCATCCACCTCGATGGTGGCCGATTTGATGCCGGCCTCTTCGGCGTAGCTGGTGTCGAGCACCTGCACAGGAAAACCGTGCTTCTCGGCATAGCGCAGGTACATGCGCAGCAGCATCTCGGCGAAGTCAGCGGCGTCGACACCGCCGGCACCCGAGCGAATCGTGATGACGGCAGCGCGGGCATCGTATTCGCCGTTGAGCAGCGTTTGAATTTCAAGCTCGCCGAGAACACTCTGGATGCTGACCAGCTCGGCACTTGCCTCATCGGCCACCGACTGATCGCCCGCTTCATTGGCCATCTCGACCAAGACCTCGAGGTCATCCAGGCGACGCTCGATGCCCTGAATTTTGGCAAGCTGAGCCTGCTTGTGGCTCAGCGCCGAGGTGACCTTTTGTGCATTTTCAGCGTTATCCCAAAGGTCGGCCGCGCCGGCAAGCTCGTTCAGCTCGGCAATCTCAGTAGTGAGTCGCTCAACGTCAACGACAGCGCGAATGTCACCGAACGTGGCACGCAACTGGCGAATCTGGTCTGACAGGTCGAGGTCGAGCATCGTGGTCTAAGCCTACCGAGAGGCGGAAGCGTTCAACTCGCCGGATGCGCCCTCGGGCGTAGGCTCGAAGGCATCATGTCGAGCACGCCCGAGACTTTTCAGCTGCGCAAGATTGCGCTGGCCGTCTATCTGCCGACACTGCTCTTCTCGGCGGGCGAAGCCGCCGTGATACCGGTCATCCCGCTCATCGCAAAAGATTTGGGGGCCACGCTCGCCACCGCGGGTGTCGTGGCGGCGATGATCACGGTTGGCATCCTCGTCGGCGATATCCCGAGTGGCGCTTTCGTGGCTCGCGTGGGCGAGCGCGTCGCCATGCTGTGGTCGAGTGTGCTTGCTCTGGGGGGCATCGCCCTGGCCATGTTTGCTCTCACCCCACTCATGCTCGGCGCTGGAATGTTTCTGCTTGGTCTTGCCACGGCCACATTTGCCCTCGCCCGGCACGCGTTCCTCACTACGAATGTCCCCTTCCACTACCGAGCCAGAGCGCTGTCACTGCTGGGCGGGATGTTCCGCGGCGGTGCGGTTGCTGGGCCCCTTCTCGCCGCCGCTGTGATTGCTATCGCTGGCGGACCAGGGGCCGCGTTCATCCTGACCGCGGTATTCACCGTCGCGACTGTGATTGTGCTTCTGTTTCTTCAAGACCCGGAGTCGGCGTTCGGTCAGGGCAAAAAGATTCAAGAACCGGATGGACGCCTCCTCACGGTGGGGGAAGACGAAGTTGAGCACGAGACCCACGGTGTGTTCAGGACCGTGTGGCGTTTTCGCAACGAGCTCGTTCGCTTGGGAAGCGCTGCCGCGATCACCGCGGCCCTGCGTTCTGCCCGAACCGTGCTTTTTCCGCTGTGGGCCGTGAGCATCGGCCTCGGTGACTCGCAGACCGCGCTGATCATCGGAATCGCGACCGCCGTGGATTTCGCCCTGTTCTTCACGAGCGGTCAAGTGATGGACAAGTACGGTCGCCTGGCTGCGATTTTGCCGTCGCTCTCGATCATGTCGCTCGCAATCCTTGCGCTCTCGTTCACCCACAACCTCACCAACAACGTGGAAATGTTCATCGTGTTTTCGATGCTGTTCGCGTTGGGTAATGGCTTGGGCTCGGGCATCATTTTGACGATTTCTTCTGACTTGGCGCCGCGCTCCAACCCGGCACCTTTCTTGGGCGCGTGGCGTTTCGCAACGGATGCCGGTGGCGGTCTCGCACCGCTCGGCTTGGCGGCAATCACCGCGGTCGCGTCGCTCTCCCTTGCCGCGGGTGCACTCGGCGTGCTTGGGCTCTTCGGAACATTCCTGTTTGCCCGGTACGTGCCACGGCTTATCCCCCAAGGCGGCAAGCGCACCCCTGCGGGCGAGGCGCGTTAGCCTCCTGCGCCTGCTCGGGCCGAAGACTCGACCTCAAGCGCGAACCCAGTGGGAAAGAAATACGACAGCAACGGCGGCTGCCAGAACGCGCGCACCCGAACGACGGCAGTGTGGGCATCCGGCGTGCTTGCCGATATCAGCGTCGCCCCATGCGACGCGCCGGGTGGCAAAGCCGCGAAGTAGTCGCGGGCGCCGGCAGCAACAGTGGCTGACGTCACCGTGGGATGCAGTCGTCCGCTGGCGTCAAAACTGGGCGCAGAGGTGTAGTCGAATGACTCGGCAGCCACGAGCGCCGCGCCATCGGCTACCGAGAGCAGGCGCTTGCGTTCGAGATACAGGCTGGTTGCGGTTGAGACACCCAGCACGAGGGCAAGGGCGAGAGCGCATCCACCGATGAGCAGAGGCATGATCGAGCCGCGATCCTCGCGAGCTCGAACAACCCAACTGGTCATGAACCCGCTCCCACGGCGACGCGCTGGGTGGCAGATCCTGACACCGAAACCTTGGCAAATTTGTCGAGTCCGAGGATTGAGGGCACCCCGGGCAGGGCCACCGAAATGGTCGTGGTCACGGTCACTACCGACTGCGGGGCGAGACAGTTAGAAGGGCTTGGCGTGCAAGCAATCGCCGTCGAGGCGTCGCGATTCGCGAAGGAGAAGTCACCGAGCCCATCCCTGACAGCAGCCGTCATGCGCGCCTGAGCCGCAACCAGGGTTGGCGCGGTCACGATAACGCGCACGGACTGCCTCGCGATTCCCTCGGCCGCCAAACTCGCTGCCTGAATGCGACCGCACATCAACACGAGATAGATCAGCGGCACAAGAAGCAGAACTCCCCCGGCAATGAACTCCAGGGATGCTGATCCGCGCTCACTTCGCCACATCAGGGCACCTCGCTTGCCGCGTGGCCGGTCTGCACCAGCGCCGAAGGAACCCCAAACAGTCCGATGACCGGCATGGTTGCCCGCACGGTGACGGCAACGGCGGACCGGCCATCCCAGGTAAGACGCTCCGCGCTCACCTCACGCGCATATCCAGACCCGAGTGCCATCGTGATGAGTTCCTTCGTTCTGGCAACACCCCGCTCGGGA
>CAZPVE010000087.1:0-4856 GCA_964589925.1 uncultured Aurantimicrobium sp.
GATTGCTTCTCGGTTCTGGGTTCGATCCACGCGAGCTTGAATCCGCTCCCAGGTCGGTTCAAGGATTACATCGCAACTCCTAAGTTCAACCTTTATCAGTCCCTTCACACGACCGTCATCGGTCCGAAGGGTCGTCCGGTTGAGATTCAAATTCGCACAAACGAAATGCATTTGCGGGCCGAGTTTGGTGTTGCGGCACACTGGAAGTACAAGGACAAGATTGCCGGCGGCCGCGGTGCCGACGCGCTGGCTTCGGTAGATACCGATATGGCATGGCTAGCCCACATTTCCGACTGGGAGTCCGACACCGAAGATCCCGGTGAATTTCTTGACTCGTTGCGCTTCGAAATTGGCGCAAAAGAGGTCTACGTCTTCACTCCCAAGGGTCGCGTGATCGGTCTTCCCGCCGGCGCGACGCCCATTGACTTCGCCTACGCGGTTCACACCGAGGTCGGTCACCGCACGATGGGCGCGAAAGTCAACGGTCGTCTTGTTCCGCTCGAAACCGTGCTCAACAGCGGTGAGGTCATCGAAATTCTCACCAGCAAGAACCCTGATTCGGGCCCCAGTCAGGACTGGCTGTCGTTCGTCAAGAGCACCCGCACGCGCAACAAAATCAAGCAATGGTTCACCAAGGAGCGTCGCGACGAGGCGATCGAAAGCGGCAAGGATGCTCTTGCCCGAGCCATGCGAAAGCAAAACCGTCCGCTCCAAAGGTTGATGTCGCCCGATTCGCTGGCCCAGGTGCTCGCGATTCTCCACTACGACGACATTTCTGCACTCTTCGCGGCTGTTGGCGAGGGTCATGTTTCGACGCAGTCGGTCATTGAGAAGCTTTTGGCGACCATGCACGTCGTCGAAGAGGCAGACGAGTCACCCGAGTTCACGCTTCCTGCCCAACAATCGATTCGCGATGCTCGACGCTCCGAGTCGGGCGTGCTGGTTCGTGGCGCCCCCGACATTCTGGTCAAGCTGGCCAAATGCTGCACCCCGGTTCCTGGCGATGACATCGTCGGATTCGTGACTCGCGGGCAGGGTGTTTCTGTGCACCGTTCAGCCTGCAACAACGTGGTTTCGTTGGAGCGCGAGCCCGACCGCATCATCGAGGTGGAGTGGGCTTCCAACGCGAAGAGCGTATTCCTCGTGCACATTCAGGTCGAGGCGCTTGACCGTTCTGGTCTTCTTTCGGATGTCACGCGCGTTCTCTCAGAGCACCACGTCAACATCTTGTCGGCTTCGGTGAACACCACCCAGGAGCGCTTGGCGCTCAGTCGTTTCGTCTTCGAGATGAGCGACATTGTGCACCTCGAGCGCGTGCTCAACGCGGTTCGGCGCATTGATGCCGTCTACGACGTGTATCGAGTCAGCGACGGCTAAGCGCGCTCGCGCCAGCTCGGTATACGGCACTGCTGGGAGCTGTTCGATCCGTAGTCCAAGCCCGGCACGCAATCCCGCTTGTCGTGCCAGGGCGAATGCGATGGCTTGCGTTGCCACATCGTCGGAAACCTGAGGGTTGCGTGCAACCTCTTCCAGTGCGTCCAGCGGTCCGAGACATTTTGTGCCGTCGAATTCAACAAGGGATGTTCGGGACAGATCGAGTTCGCGAACGATCCGGCTTTCGAGAACTACGTGACTCGGGCGTTTGGGCGTCAGCATCGTGACGCTATGCCGGTGAGGCTCAGATATCAGACCGTGCACCCAGAGAGCCGACAGGCCGCAAGCGCCAAAGAGTTCAGTGTCGGCTGGAACCACGGCACGCGCCCGAAGAGCCGGTGTGGAAGGCGTATCACTCATCACGAGCGTCTCGGCAATGCAGAATGCTTCTCCGTCAAGGCGGAGTGCAGAGGCGATTGCCGGGGGATACGACGGGTCCCAAGAGTGGTGTTTTCGCAGCACTCAGGAATCAGAACACGCGGACGTATCTCGAGACATCCACGGTCGGAAACTGTGAATAAGTCTCCGGGGAGGTGACTGCTAGAGAACGGCGAGCCAGGATTTCTGAGTGGCAATGGCCTCGGTGATCTCGGCCACCTTCTTCGTGTCTTTGGCGGCCGTAGCTGCCTGAAGCTCAGACTCGAGCTTGGCGATCTTCGCCTCGATAGCCCCGGCCAGGCCCTCCTGGCGAGCCTGCTTCTCAGGGTCAGCTGCTGACCAAGCATCGTCATCGAGCTTTTTCACGGCGAGTTCAAGCTTGCGCATTCCGCCTTCAACATCCTTGACCTTGGCGCGGGGGACCTTGCCGGCAGCATCCCAGCGTCGCTGAAGCCCGGACAGGAGCGCTCGTGCCTCTTCGCGATTGGTCATAGTCAGAAGAACTTGCCCCTCGGCGAGAATTGCCTCTTTCGCGACCAGATTGTCAGCAAACGAGGCGTCCTCTGCGTCGTCTGCTTCCTTCTTCTTGGCGTACACGGCATCACCGGCTGCTTTGAAGCGGCTCCAGAGCGCATCGTCGACCTTCTTGGATGCGCGACCCGCCTTCTTCCACTCTTCGAGCAGAGCGCGATAGGCGTCAATCGAGCGCTCATTCGAACCCGTGACCAGAGCTTCGGCCCGGGCGATGAGAGCTTCCTTGCGGGTCTTGACCTCTTTGCCGGCGGACTCGACGGTAGCGAAGTGGGTGCGGCGGCCGCGATCGAGAGTGGCGCGAGCATTGCGGAAACGCTTCCACAGGTCGTCGGCGACATCCTTGGGCAGTTTTGCGCTGCTCTTTTGCTCGGTTTGCCAACGTTCGAAGAGGGCGTCAACCTGGGCGGACGTGTTCTTCCAATTGAGCTTGTCGAGGGGGCCGCTTGCCAATGCCTCAATTTCTTCAACGATTGCGGTGCGCTTCGCGATCGCTTCTTTCTTGGCTTCCTCGCGGTGTTCGTTGGCCTCTTCCTGGGCGCCTTCGAGCTTCACGTCGAGGGCGGCAACACGGGTGCGGAGTGACTCGAAATCACCGACACCGATTCCGTCGGCAATCGCCTTTTTGACACCCGCGATGCCCTTGGCAATTTCGCCGGCAGGTGCACCGGTAGCCACACGACGTTCCAAGAGGTTCAGCGAAACGGAGATGTCGTCAAACTTGCGCACAAAGTAGGCGAGGGCCTCATCCGCGGAGACATCGGGGTATGACCCGACTTCGCGTTCACCATCGGTGTCGCGAACGAATACCTTGCCGGTCTCATCGACGCGGCCCCACGTGTTCTCTGACATTTGATTTCTCCTGTTGCTTGCGTAGCCAAGCCTAGGGCACTCGCTCTGGCTGGATAAATGCGAAGAAGGCGGAGCGCATCCATGGTTAGTCTCTTTATGTGAGCAGCGACGAATCCCTCTCTAGGGCTACGGCACCTCTAGCGGTGCGCATGCGTCCACGCTCACTTGCTGACATCGCCGGTCAATCCCGCCTGCTCAAGCAGGGTGCGCCACTGCGGGCGTTAGCGTCGCCGGATGCGCAGTCTGTGGTGAGCGTGATCCTCTGGGGGCCTCCGGGAACGGGAAAAACCAGTATCGCCCACGCCCTTGCGGCGGAATCGGGTCGCCGTTTTGTTGAACTTTCGGCCATCACCGCCGGTGTCAAGGATGTGCGTGCCGCCATGGAGCAGGCGCAATCGCATCGCGATTTGTACGGCGAAGGCACCCTCTTGTTCTTGGACGAGATCCACCGCTTCACGAAGGCACAGCAGGATGCACTGCTCCCCGGCGTCGAAAACGGCTGGGTGACTCTCATCGCAGCGACCACGGAGAACCCGTCGTTCAGTGTGATCACACCGCTGCTGTCGCGCTCACTCTTGCTAAGGCTTGAACTTCTCACCGACGAGGAGCTACGAGGCCTGATCACTCTCGCACTCGAAGCCCCTCACGGCTTGGCCGGAAAGTATTCGATTAGCGATGAAGCGCTGGCTGGTCTGATTTCGTTCTCGAGTGGCGATGCTCGCCGTGCCTTGACCTCGCTCGAAGCGGCAGCCCACATTGCTGACGCCAATGCGGCAGGTGAAATCACCGAAGAGTTCATCGAGGCCGCTGTTGATCGGGCCCTCCTTCGCTATGACCGGCAAGGCGATGAGCACTATGACGTCATCAGCGCGTTCATCAAGTCCATCCGTGGTTCCGACCCCGATGCAGCGATCCACTATCTGGCTCGAATGCTCGAGGCGGGGGAGGACCCTCGATTTATTGCCCGTCGCCTCATCATCTTGGCGTCAGAAGATGTTGGACTCGCATCACCTCAAGCCTTGGGCATTGCAACCGCGGCCGCAGACGCCGTGGCCCTCATTGGCATGCCTGAGGGGCGCATCCCGCTCGCCGAGGCAACCATTTACCTAGCCCTCGCGCCCAAGTCGAATAAGGCATACAACGCCATCAACGCAGCGATTGAGGATGTTCGTGCAGGCAAGAGCGGCCCGGTACCGATCCACCTTCGTGATGGTGGATATGCGGGCGCCAAACGCCTGGGGCACGGCAAGGGTTATAAATACGCACACGACGCCCCAAACGGTGTCGCTCAACAGCAATACCTGCCTGATGCCCTTGCTGGTGTCGAGTACTACTCGCCGACCGACCGTGGCCACGAAGCGGAGTTCCAAGCACGTCTCGAACGTCTGCGAGCAATCATCCGCGGCGAATCCCTGTGATAGTCTTTTCAAGCCTTATTGGTGACAAAGCTGCGGCTGGCGATGTCATCGAAAAACATTTGGTAGCCCTGTAGCCGGGCCCGAGGCAAACCTCTCGTCTTTACGTGCACGCATTCGCGTGTTCGTTTCGCATGTATTTGAAAAGGAAATTGTGTCTACCAAGTCACGTACCCGTAGCAAGACCCGCCTGTCGCGCGCTCTGGGCATCGCCCTGACCCCGAAGGCAGCAAAGTACCTCGAAAA
>CAZPVE010000088.1:0-4836 GCA_964589925.1 uncultured Aurantimicrobium sp.
GCGTGACCGCAACCTCGAGGCGTTTGCTAACGGCTCGGTCAAGGTTCTTGTGGCCACCGATGTGGCCGCCCGAGGCGTGCACGTTGACGATGTCGAACTTGTGATTCACGTTGACCCACCCATGGAACACAAGGCCTACCTGCACCGCTCCGGCCGCACCGCACGTGCGGGCAGCGAGGGCGATGTCGTCACGATTTGCCTGCCCGTGCAGCAGAAAGACCTCGCCGCACTGTTGCGCAAGGCCGACATCACGGTCACGCCGATTGCGGTCAACGCCAAGTCCCCCGAGGTTGTTGCTCTCATCGGTGAAGTGGCCGCGTATGTGAAGCCCGCACCCAAGGAACACAAGCCGCAGGGCGGGCACGGCCAGTCAACCGGCGCGAATGCTCAGCGCAAGCGAGCTGCTCGTGCGCAGCGCGACCGCTCTGGTCGTCCGGCAACGCGTCAGGGCCAGACTGGTTCCAGCAACGGTCAGAAGGCGCGTCCGGCGCGCCAAAACAACCGAGCCTCGCGCTAGATCAGGCGGGCGCGGAGGCCGGGCCAGGCCTCGGCAAAGGCGGGATGCAGCGGCAGCGCATCCACCTGATCGAGCGGCACCCAGCGCAGCTCGAGTGATTCGAAATCGGCCACAACCGGCTCGAAAAAGCTCGTAGCTTCAACGGCAACCGTTGTGTACGACCAGAACCCCAGATCAACGACCGAGTCAAAAAGCGGCACGACGAGCTCGGGCGGAACACCAGCCTCCTCGTCGGCCTCACGCAGCGCACCCTCGAGCGCGCTCTCGTGCTCACGACGGGCACCACCCGGCAAGGCCCAAGTGCCGCCGTTGTGCGACCATTCCGCGCGGTGCTGCAAGAGCACCCCGGACTCTCGATGCCAGACCAAAAGCCCCGCCGCACCAAAGCGACCCCAGAACTTGGTTACGCCGTCGGGGGCATACACCCAGGCATCACCCGGGTCACGCTCGTGTGGCGGTGGCATGTGTGGCGGCACAGCAGAGGCCGCGCGTTCACGCCGCTCCTGCTCGCTCGCCCCAGACATGTCTAGCGCTGACGCTTCTCACGCACGCGCATATTGAGGTTGATGGGCGAACCTTCGAAGCCCCAAATCTCGCGCAGGCGACGGATGATGTAACGACGGTAGCCCGGGTCGAGGAACCCGGTCGTGAACAGAACGAATGTCGGCGGGCGCGTGGTGGCTTGGGTGCCGAACAGAATGCGCGGCTGTTTTCCTCCACGAACGGGGTGCGGATGCGCTGCCACGAGCTCCGAGATGAACGCGTTGAACTTTCCGGTGGGAATGCGGGTATCCCACGACTCGAGTGCAAGCTCCAGGGCTGGAACAAGCTTCTCGAGGTGCCGTCCGGTGCGGGCGGAAATGTTGACGCGCGGCGCCCACGCAACGTGAGCGAGGTCCTGCTCGATTTCGCGCTCGAGGTAACGGCGGCGCTCGTCGTCGAGGAGGTCCCACTTGTTGAAGGCCAGCACCAGGGCACGGCCCGACTCGAGCACCAGGTCGATAATGCGAACATCCTGCTCACTGATCGGCTCGGTGACATCGATGAGCACCACGGCGACTTCAGCTTTTTCGAGCGCGGCACTTGTGCGCAGCGTGGCGTAGAAGTCAGCTCCCTGCTGGAGGTGCACTCGACGGCGAATTCCCGCCGTGTCAACGAAGGTCCACACCTTGCCAAGGATCTCAACCTGCTCATCGACCGGGTCACGAGTAGTGCCGGCAAGTTCGTTTACGACAACGCGCTCTTCGCCAGCGGTCTTGTTGAGCAGGCTCGACTTGCCCACATTCGGACGACCCAAGAGGGCCACGCGGCGCGGTCCGCCAATCTCTTGCTTGGCAACGGCCGACACCTGCGGAAGCTTGTTGACGACGAGGTCGAGCAGGTCGGCCACCCCACGACCGTGCAGGGCCGACACGGGGTAGGGCTCGCCGAGACCAAGCGACCAGAGCGTGGCCACATTCGGCTCCTGACGAGCATCATCAACCTTGTTTGCCACGAGGTACACAGGAATCTTTGTCTTGCGCAGCAGGCGCACGACATGCTCGTCGGTGGCGGTGGCACCAACGTTGGCGTCCACGACGAACAACACAGCATCGGCCAGATCGATGGCCACCTCAGCCTGAGCTGCGACGGAGGCGTTGATGCCCTTAGCGTCGGGCTCCCAGCCACCCGTGTCGACCAGCGTGAAGCGACGAGTGTTCCACTCAGCCTTGTAAGAAACGCGGTCGCGAGTCACGCCGGGAGTGTCTTCGACAACGGCCTCGCGGCGACCAAGGATGCGGTTAACCAGGGCCGACTTGCCGACATTGGGGCGCCCCACCACGGCCAACACGGGAAGCGCCGGGAGGTAGGTGATGGCATCGGGGTCATGCGTGACAGCCTCGAGAACTTCGATGTCTTCGTCGTCGAGCGCGTACTCCTCGAGGCCAATGCGGAGGGCATTGGCTCGGGCGGCAGCGACATCATCATCAAGCGCCGAAAGCTGCTCGACGAGATCGTCGTCTCCGTCAAATTCGAAATCGTCGTCGTTGATGTGGTCTGCCATTAGCTCTGTCCTTGCTTTATCAGTGCGACAACGGCGTCAATCGTCTGCGCAAAATCGAGATCGGTCGAATCGACCGTGTGAACGCCGTCGGCGGCCACCATAAAGTCTGAAACCTTGGCATCCGCTGCGTCGCGGGCCTTGAGAGCGCTCTGCGTGTCCGAAGTGCCGGCAGCGGGAATCTCAGCCGCGCGACGCTCCGCACGCTTCTCTTCACTGGCCGTCAACAGGATGCGCACCGGCGCATCGGGCGCAACGACCGTGGTGATGTCGCGACCTTCAGCGATAATGCCGGCCTTTGCGGTGCCCTCGAGAATACTGCGGAACACCGCATTGACGTGGGCGCGAACCTCGGGAACCCGAGCAACCGAACTCACGGCAGAGGTCACGCGCTGTTCGCGAATCGCCTCAGTGATATCGGTCACACCCACGCGAACGAAATACTCGTCGGGATCCGTGCCGATGGCGTAGTCAAAACTTGGCAGCGTTGAAATAACAGCAGTCGAATCAGTCGGGTCGACTCCGCAATCCAGCACATGCCACGTCACTGCTCGGTAGGCGGCACCGGTGTCAAGGTAGTCAAAGCCGAGCGCGCGGGCAGCAGCCTTGCTCACACTCGACTTGCCACTGCCGGCCGGGCCATCCACGGCAACGATCATCGGGCTCACAGCTGCACACTCCAATTACGAGCACCTAGCTCGTCAATCAACCGGGGAGCAACGTCGGGCAGCACAGTGAACTCGACCAGGCCGCGAGCGGCTCCCTCGATGTGCTCAAGGCGCAAATCCTCGAGGTTGATACCCAATGCACCAATTTCGGTGAGCAAACGGGCAAGTTGCCCGGGCTTGTCGTCAATCAAAACGGTGACCGATGCAAACTTGCGATTCTGGCCGTGCTTGCCTGGCAGACGGGAAACACCGGCATTACCGGCAGCAAGCTCGCTCACAATTGTGGTTCGAGCCCCCTGGGCATCCACATCGCGCAATGCGGCGATCATGGCGTCGACGTCGTTACGGAACGCCTCAAGGATGCCGACAACGTTCTGGCTGTTGGCGGCAAGAATCTGAATCCACAGCTCGGGCGCGCTGGCAGCGATGCGTGTGGTGTCGCGCACACCCTGGCCGGCCAAGCGAACTGCGTCGTCACTTGCACCTTCGAGCTGCTTGGCCAGGATGCTTGAGACCACCTGGGGAACGTGCGACACCAGAGCCACAGCCTCGTCGTGGGCTTTCGGAGTCATCTCAATAACAACCGAGCCCAGGTCTGCAGCCAAATCTTCGACCAGCGAGAGAGCCCACGCGGGAGTTTTTTCGTCGCGACAAATCACCCACGGACGACCAACGAACAAGTCGCCCTGGGCAGAAATGGCGCCGCCCTTCTCGCGACCAGCCAGAGGATGCGACCCGATGTAGTGAGTGAGGTCGATACCGCGACGGACGAGCTCGTTTAGCGGCTCGAGCTTGACGCTCGCAACGTCAGTGACAACAGCCTCGGGGAACGCAGCCAACTCGGCCTCAATCACGTCGGCGGTTACATCCGGCGGTACGCACACGATGATGAGCTTGGGGGCATCCCCAGCAGCAGCCAAGCGGCCAGCTCCTAGGTCAACGGCAAGTTTGAGTGTGGTGGGAGACGACCCATCCACGATGACATCGAGACCGAGCGAGCGCAGGCGCAGCCCGATGCTCGAGCCCAACAAGCCAGCACCGACGATGCGAACCTGGCAGTTCAGGCGCACGGCATTGCTTTTGCTCATCGTGCACCTCCCGCTGCTGTTTTACTCGGCCGCCTCACGCGCAAGCGTCAGCAACAGTCCTCGCTCTAGTTTACTGAGGTCTCGCACCGCTCCCGAGGCCAGCGTGCCCAAGTGCAAAGGGCCGAACTGCCGACGCACCAGCTCGATCACCGGATGCCCGACCTCGGCCATCATGCGACGAACGATGCGGTTGCGCCCGGAGTGCAGGGTGATTTCAACCAATGAGGTGTTGTCGGCCGACGATGACGACAAGACTCGCGCCTTGTCCGCCTTGATTTCTCCATCTTCAAGCTCGAATCCGGTCGTGAGCTTGGTGAGCGTCTGACCGGTGACCTTGCCCCGAACCTTGGCGATGTAGGTCTTCTGCACGCCAAACTTTGGGTGAGCCAAGATGTTGGCGAGCTCGCCATCGTTGGTGAGAATGAGCAATCCAGAGGTGTCGGCGTCGAGGCGCCCCACGTTGAACAACCGCTCTTCAAACTGGTCGGCATAGGTGCGAAGGTCCGGACGGCCCTGCTCGTC
>CAZPVE010000089.1:0-4806 GCA_964589925.1 uncultured Aurantimicrobium sp.
GAATCGATGGCTTCGCGAGCAACGTCGAGTTTGGATGCGATCCGCTCAACCAGGGCCGTCTCAATCGACTGCGGTCGATCAATCAAGTCGAATGCGACCAGGCCTGCTGCTGCATTAAGGGTCACAATGTCGCGCACGGCACCAGGCTCACCCGACAGTGTTCGGCGAACAATTTCGGCATTGTGCTCAGGTGTGCCGCCACGGATGTCGTCGATAGTGGCGAGGGTGAGTCCGACGTCACGCGGGTCAAAGTCGTGCTCGACGACCTGACCACGGGTGACTTCCCACACGTGCGAGTGTCCACAGGTGCTCAGCTCGTCCAGCCCGTTGTCACCTCGAAAAACAAGAGCGTTGGCGTCTCGTGATTGGCAGACACCAACGATGATTGGGACTCGCTCAGCAGATGCCACCCCTACCGCCGAAGCCAGCGGACGCGCGGGGTTACACAGCGGCCCGAGAATGTTGAAAATGGTCGGGATTCCGATTTCTGAGCGCGTGGGTCCGGCGTGACGAAATCCCGGGTGAAAGGCAGCCGCAAAAGCAAAAGAAATTCCCGCCTCGTCGAATACGCGTGCGACGCCGGCAGCATCCAATTCGAGGTTTACACCCAGCCGGGCCAAGACGTCCGAAGAACCGGAAGCGCTACTCGCCGCCTTGTTTCCATGCTTGAGCACCGGAACGCCAGCGGCGGCAGCCACGATCGACGCAGTCGTTGAGACGTTGACCGTCTTGTGCTGGTCTCCCCCAGTGCCAACGATGTCGAGGGCTCGTGGCGAAACGTCGAGCGGAACCGCCTGTGCAAGAACAGCGTCACGAAATCCGATGACCTCATCGACGGTCTCTCCCTTGGCTCGAAGGGCCACGAGAAACGCCGCCAACTGAGCACTCGTAGCAGTTCCCGAAATGATCTCAGTCATCACAACGGAGGCCTCATCGACGGACAGATTTCCGCCAGACAGAAGCGTCGTCAATGTGGTTGGCCACGAGTGCTGAAAAGTCATAGGTCCAGCGTAACTCGCCCCTCAACTCCGCGTGGCTTCCTCCGCTGTCGGAGTTGAAATCCGCCATAATGGAGGGGTGAGTACAGCTTCCATAACCCCAGCAGCAGGTCACGCCACCGTCGCTCGTCCGAACAGCGTTGCCATCGGAACAATCGTCTGGCTCGGCAGTGAGGTGATGTTCTTTGCCGGTCTGTTTGCGATCTATTTCACGCTCAAGACCGCGTCTCCAGAATTGTGGGCCGAAGAGACGGGAAAGCTCAATTTTCCCTTCGCGCTCACCAACACGCTCATCCTGGTTTCGTCGTCCTTCACGGCACAGTTCGGAGTGTTTGCTGCTGAGCGTCTGCAGGCACACCGCACGTCGTGGAAGCCTTCGGCGTGGGGCATGACCGAGTGGTTCTACCTCACCTACGCTCTCGGCGCCATCTTCGTTGCTGGTCAGGTCTTTGAATATGCAATGTTGACCAGCGAGGGAGTTACGCTCAACGGAAATGCATACGGAACCGCGTTCTACCTGACAACCGGGTTCCACGGCCTCCACGTGACCGGTGGTCTTATCGCTTTCCTCTTGGTTATCGGCCGCGCCTACTCGGTAAAGCGCTTCGGCCACAAAGAAGCCACCAGCTCAATCGTTGTTTCCTACTACTGGCACTTCGTTGACGTGGTCTGGATTGCCCTGTTCCTCGTTATTTACGTACTCAAATAAGCGGACGGTTATTACTACTCATGCGTAAAAAGAACGTTTCAACACTGAAGACCGGTCGTCGTCGTCCCGTTGTTTCGGCCGCGATCCTCGTCCTCGGCCTGCTCGTAACCGGTGGAGCATATGCTGCCGTTTCAGCCTCAACCGCGTCTGCTGAAGTAGATCTCAAGAGCAAGCAGGTCATCACCGAAGGACAGAAACTCTTTGCGGCCAACTGTGCAACCTGCCACGGTCAACAGGCTCAGGGCACCGGAAACGGCCCCTCGCTCATCGGTGTCGGCTCGGCTGCCGTTGACTTCCAGGTCGGCACGGGTCGCATGCCCATGCAGGCCCAGGGCCCGCAGGCCCCTTCCAAGCCCGTTCAGTTCACTGACGAGCAGGTCAAGGCCCTCGCTGCTTATGTAGCGTCTCTGGCCCCCGGACCGTCGATTCCCACTCAGGAACAACTCCAGAACGGAAACGTAGCCGACGGTGGCGAACTCTTCCGCATCAACTGCGCCATGTGCCACAACGTTGCTGGCGCTGGTGGAGCACTGACCGAGGGCAAGTACGCTCCCGAGCTTAAGAGCGTTGAAGCCGTTCACGTTTACGAGGCAATGCTGACCGGTCCGCAGAACATGCCCGTCTTCAATGACCTCAACCTGACTCCTGAGGACAAGAAGGACATCATCGCCTACCTCGAGTACAACAAGAGCCACCCGTCAGCTGGTGGCCTCGAACTCGGTTCGCTTGGCCCTGTTTCTGAGGGTCTCTTCATCTGGATCTTCGGAATCGGCGGAATCGTCGGTCTCACCATCTGGATCACGGCGAAGTCCAACTAGTTCACGAACGATTTTTGAAACTTACCAAGGAGAATCATGGCGAAGAGCAAGAAGACTGAAGGCGACATCGTCGCAGCCAGTTCAGTCAACGCGTCCGTGGAACTGGGAACCGCCGTTGTCGCCCCTGACCTTTTCGAGAACCCGGGACTGCCACCTCACCGCGCGCGCGTAACGGACCTCGACCCCAAGAAGGCCAAGCGCGCAGAGCGCACTGTATACACCCTCTTCTACCTCTCGATTCTGGGTAGCGTTTTCGCTGTTTTCGCCTACATGTACTTCCCCATCGAAGATGGAAGCACTGAGAGCGTTCGACTCAACACGCTTTTCATCGGCCTGGGCATCGCCTTTGCTCTTCTGGCTATCGGTATTGCAGCAGTCCACTGGGGCAAGGCAGTCATGGCCGACAAAGAGGGCATTGACCACCGCCACCCCGTGCGCGGATCCGAAGAAACTCGCGCCCGCGCCGTGGAGATTTTCCAGGAAGCTGATCAGGAATCCGGCTTTAGCCGTCGCACGCTCATCCGCAACGGACTCATTGGCGCGTTGATCGCCTTCCCCTTGCCGGCTCTTGCACTTTTCCGCGGCCTCGCCCCGATGAACCAAGACCCTAACAACCTCATGAAGTACACCATGTGGAAGAAGGGGTCACGCCTGACTCACGACCCGACAGGTGTTCCGATCAAGGCCGAGGACGTCACCATTGGTTCGGCCTTCCAGGTCATCCCTGAGGGCCTCGTAGATCTTCCTGAAAAGGAAATGCTCGACGCAAAGGCTAAGGCGGCTGTCCTTTTGGTTCGCCTCAAACCTGAAGACCTCAAGTGGTCGAGCGCAGAACGTGAGTCGTGGTCGTACCAGGGAATCGTTGCGTACTCCAAGATTTGCACCCACGTCGGCTGCCCGGTTGCTCTGTACGAGCAGCAGACGCACCACCTGCTCTGCCCGTGTCACCAGTCCCAATTCGATATCACCGAGCAGGCCAAGGTTATTTTCGGCCCGGCTGCTCGTCCTCTCCCCCAGCTTCCCATTACCGTGGACGCGCAGGGATACCTCGTAGCACAGAGTGACTTTACTGAACCCGTCGGACCTAGCTTCTGGGAGCGTTCCAAGTGAGCATTACCGCTAAAGCAAGTAACTACCTAGACGAGCGCACCAGCATCTCAGGTGCCGTCAAGGAATTCGGTCGCAAGATCTTCCCCGACCACTGGTCATTCCTTCTCGGTGAGGTTGCTCTTTACAGCTTCGTCATCATCCTGCTGTCGGGAACCTTCCTGACGTTCTTCTTCCAGGCTTCGATGACTCCCGTCGAGTACGACGGCTCGTACGTCCCACTCCGGGGTGTCGAGATGTCTGCTGCCATGTCATCGACCCTCGACTTGTCGTTCGACATCCGTGGTGGTCTCCTGATGCGTCAGGTTCACCACTGGGCTGCACTGCTCTTCGTATCGTCGATCGGTCTGCACATGCTGCGCGTGTTCTTCACCGGAGCATTCCGCAAACCTCGTGAGATCAACTGGAGCATCGGCTTCGTTCTCTTCGTTCTCGCTATGGCTGAAGGCTTCACGGGTTACTCACTCCCCGATGACCTCCTCTCAGGTAACGGTCTGCGAATCATCGACGGCATGATCGTCGGTGTCCCCGTTATTGGCACCTGGATCTCGTTCCTGCTCTTCGGTGGCGAGTTCCCGGGTGCAGACATCGTTGGCCGTCTCTACACGCTGCACATCCTGTTGCTGCCCCTGATTGTGCTTGCGTTCATTGTTCTTCACCTGATGTTCGTAATCATCCACAAGCACACTCAGTACCCCGGCCCCGGCCGAACTGAGCAGAACGTTGTTGGCTACCCCGTCCTTCCTGTTTATGCAGCAAAGGCTGGTGGATTCTTCTTCATCGTCTTCGGTGTCGTCGCCCTGTTCGCCGCCACTGTTACGATCAACCCGATTTGGAGCTACGGCCCCTACGACCCCTCACCGGTTTCCGCGGGTACTCAGCCTGACTGGTACATCGGATTCGCTGATGGTGCGCTTCGTTTGATGCCTCCAGGGCTCGAAACCTACTGGTTCGGCTACACCTGGTCGTGGAACATCCTGATTCCGATCTTGATCCTGTTGGCCTTCCTTGCCGTCGTGTTCGCCTACCCGTTCTTCGAGGCGTGGGTGACGGGAGACAAGCGTGAGCACCACATCTTGGATCGTCCGCGCAACGCTCCAGTTCGCACGGCGATCGGCGCAGCTGGTGTGACCTTCTATGCAGTTCTGTGGGCTGCTGCAAGTTCCGACATCAT
>CAZPVE010000090.1:0-4801 GCA_964589925.1 uncultured Aurantimicrobium sp.
AGGGAACATCCTTGCGGATAACCGCTCCAGCACCGGTGTAGGCGCCATCCCCAATCGTAATCGGGGCGACGAAAACGTTGTGAGAACCCGTGCGCACGTGGGAACCAATGACGGATGCATTCTTGGTGACGCCGTCGTAGTTGGCAAAAATCGTGCCGGCGCCAATGTTGCTCTGCTCCCCGATGGTGGCGTCGCCAACATAAGAGAGGTGCGGAATCTTGCTGCCGGCACCGATTCGAGCATTTTTCGTCTCAACGAAAGTGCCGATCTTGCCGTTGGCCTCGAGGTAGGTGCCAGGGCGCAGGTACGAGAACGGGCCGACGCTTGCGCAAGCACCGATCACCGAGAGCGTGGCGTCGGTGCGCTTCACGTGTGCGTTGGCGCCAACCTCGGTATCAAGCAGTGTGGTGTCGGGGCCAATGACGGCGCCCGATTCAACGACTGTTGCCCCGAGGAGCTGTACGCCCGGACGAATCTCGACATCGGGCGCGAGCTGCACCTGCAGGTCAATCCAGGTCGAGTGGGGGTCGATGACCGTGACACCGGCCAGCTGCCATCCACGAATGATCATGGCGTTGAGCTGCCCAGCCGCTGCAGCAAGTTGAGCGCGGTCATTGATGCCCTCCACCTTCCAGGAGTGGGCAACCTCAAGCGCTTCGACCGATTTGCCGTCTGCGCGAAGCAGGCCGATGACATCGGTGACGTATTTCTCACCCTGCGCGTTGTTCTGGTCGAGCTTGGGCAGCTGCGTTCGCAGCTCAGAAACGGCGAAGACATAGATGCCCGCGTTGATCTCGCGGACTGCCAGCTCGTCGGCGTTTGAATCCTTGTGTTCAACAATGCGGTCGACAGAACCGGTGGATGAGCGAATCACGCGGCCGTATCCGGTGGCATCGTCGAGGGTCGTGGTGAGAATCGAGGCGGCAGCCTGGGCGTCGCGGTGACGAGAAATCAGGCCACCAAGAGTCTCTGCGTCGAGCAGGGGAACATCACCGCTGACAACGAGAACGTCGCCGTCGAAGCCGGACGGGAGCGCCGCGACGGCAAGCTCAACAGCACGACCCGTGCCAGGAATCTCGTCTTGGTCGACGATGATGGCGGTGGGAAGATCGACCTCGATGACCTCGATCAGGCGGTCGCGCTCGTGACGCACGACCGTGACGACGTGAGCGGCATCCAGTTCGCGAGCAGTAGCCAACACGTGACTCACAACCGTTGCGCCAGCGAGCTTGTGAAGAAGCTTCGGCGTGGCCGACTTCATGCGCGTGCCCTGGCCGGCAGCCAAAACGATAATGGCGAGGTTGCTGTCAGCCATCGTGCTCCTCACTCGTTTTTGTAACGCTCCGCCACCAGGATTCGAACCTAGACAAGCAACTCCAAAGGTTGCGGTGCTGCCATTACACCATGGCGGAATTGTGAACGCAGTTGCCTGTTTCCACGCTCCTAGTCTGCCAGAGTTCGACACGGGATAATGGGCACATGGCTCAGGAAAACGACGAAGTCGATCGCATTGTCGCCGCGTGGCGACTCGAGCGGCCCGACCTCGACTTCTCGCCGCTCGAGATTCTGTCTCGGGTGGGGCGCCTGGCGCGCATCCTGGATCGTGAACGCCGTCGCGCGTTCAGCCGCTCTGAGCTCGACTCCTGGGAGTTCGACGTGCTCGCAGCATTGCGCCGCGCGGGTAAGCCTTATCAACTGAGCCCGAAGTCCCTGCTTCAGCAAACACTCGTTTCGAGCGGCACGATGACCAACCGAATTGATCGACTGGTCGAGCGCGGACTCGTGACGCGCCTCGAAGACCCCAACGATGGTCGTGGCGTCCTCGTCGAGATGACTGCCGCTGGCCTCACTCGCGTGGACGCCGCCATCACTCGCCTGGTGGATGCCGAGGCAAGCTTGCTGGCCACCCTCCCGAAGTCGGAACAGAAGCGCCTGTCGACCGCCCTGCGCTCGCTCAGCTTGACCCTTGACGAGCCAGAAGAGGTTTAGCCCTCGATCAGAGCGGTGACTTCAAGCCAGCGGGTTTCCAGGCTCGCGACCTGATCTTGTAATTCGCGAAGTTGGCCGCTGAGGGCGGTGAGGCCTTCGTAATCGCTCTGGTCGTGTGCGGCAAGCTGCTCGTGAAGGGCGGCTTCTTCACCCTCGAGTTTGGCCAACTTTCGCTCAATCGCACCAAGCTCTTTTTCGGCGTTGCGCAGCTCTGCCCCACCGAGCGCGGGCTTCTTGGCTGCGACGGGAGCAGAGGCAATCGTCGCCGCTTTGGCCGCCGCGGCAGCATCCGGCTTGGGAGCCTGACCCCCAGCACGAAGTTGCAGATACTGGTCGACACCACCGGGCAAGTGCCGGAAGTGGCCGTTGAGCACGGCGTATTGCTGGTCTGTGATGCGCTCAAGCAGGTAGCGGTCGTGCGAAATGACAAGAAGCGTGCCGGGCCAGCTGTCGAGGAGGTCTTCCATCGCGACGAGCATGTCAGTGTCAAGATCGTTCGTTGGCTCGTCGAGGATGAGCACGTTCGGCTCATCGAGCAGAATCAACAGCAGCTGGAGTCGACGCTTTTGTCCACCGCTAAGGTCTTTGACCGGGGTTGAGAGCTGTGCACTGCTAAAGCCCAGACGCTCGAGCAACTGGCCCGGTGTCATCTCCTTCCCGTCAGCGAGGTAGGTGCTGCGCTTGGTCGCGACAACGGCGCTCACTCGGTCTTCTTGGACATCCTTGAGCTCATCCAGCTGCTGGGTGAGTACGGCAATCTTCACCGTCTTGCCGCGCTTGACCCGCCCCGACGTTGCGGCCACCGCTCCCGAAACGAGCCCCAGAAGCGTGCTTTTGCCGGCGCCGTTGACGCCGAGAATTCCCGTGCGCTCACCCGGTGCGATGCGCCACGTGACATCGCGCAGAACCTGGTAGTCACCGTAGGCCACCGACACGCCCTCGAGGTCGACCACGTCGTTGCCTAGACGCTGCATGGCCATCGAGGCGAGAGAAACCTGGTCTCGTGGCGGTGGCTCGTTAGCGATCAGCTCGTTGGCCGCATCGATACGGAACTTCGGCTTGGATGTTCGAGCCGGGGCCCCACGGCGCAACCAGGCCAGCTCCTTGCGCATGAGGTTTTGGCGCTTGCTCTCGACAACAGCTGCCTGACGGTCACGCTCGACGCGCTGCAAAATGTAGGCCGCATATCCGCCCTCGAACGGTTCGACGAGACGGTCGTGCACCTCCCAGGTCTGGAGCGAAACCTCATCGAGGAACCAACGGTCGTGGGTGACGACCACGAGAGCCCCGCTGCCCTGAGGCCAGCGCGTCTTGAGGTGCGCGGCAAGCCACGAAATGCCTTCCACGTCGAGGTGGTTGGTGGGCTCATCCAGGAACAGAACATCCCAGTCGCCGGCGAGCAGAGCAGCAAGCGCGACACGTCGCTGTTGGCCACCCGAGAGGTCGCCGATGACGGCCTCCCAGGGAATGTCAGCAACCAGACCGGCAAGAACGTCGCGAATCAGCGGATTGCCCGCCCAGATGTACTCAACGGTGTCACCGACGATGGCATCACACACCCGCTGATCGAGGGGTAGCTGGTCGGATTGGTCCAACATTCCGATACGGATGCCGCCGCGGCGAGTGACCGAGCCGCCATCCGGCTCGAGGCGCCCCTGCAAGAGCGAGAGGAGGGTCGACTTTCCGTCACCGTTTCGACCAACGACGCCAATGCGGTCGCCCTCGTCGATGCCAATCGTCACCGAGTCGAAAATCACTCGAGTCGGAAACTCGAGGTGAAGATTCTGCGCGCCGAGAAGGTGCGCCATTAGTCGTTGAGCAGACGCGCGCCGTGAACAGGGCCGGTGACGTGGATGCCCGAGTGCCCTGCCTCGGCCAGGGCTTCGATGAGCTCGGCTGCCGACTCGGCATCCTGCGTGAGGAAGGCAAGTGTTGGGCCTGAACCCGAAACGATGCCGGCAAGCGCACCCGATTCTTCACCAAGTTCGAGAACATCCACGAGGCTGGGCTCGAGGTGGAGTGCGGCAACTTGCAGGTCGTTCGTCATGACCTCGGCCAGCATGTTGGGGTTGCCAGCCCGCAGCGCTTGCAAGACCTCGGTGCTGACCTCGGGCGCCTGCGGTGCGGGAGCGATGTCGCGCACGTGCTTGGCGCGGTGAATGTCTAACTCGGCGTAGACGGCCGGGGTGCTGAGGCCGAAGTCGGCAGGAACCAAGACCCAGTCGAACGAACCTTTGGCAAGAGCTGGACTGAGCTGGTCGCCGCGGCCGGTTCCGATGGCGGTGCCACCGGTGAGTGCGAACGGCACATCAGCACCGAGCTCCCGCGCGAGCGACAGCATCTCATCGCGGCTGATGTTCGTTCCCCAGAGGGCGTCGCAGGCGATCAGGGTCGCAGCGGCGTCTGCCGAGCCACCACCCATGCCGCCAGCAACAGGCACGTGCTTTTCAACCTCGAGACGAACTCCCCCGCGATACTTTGCGTGACGAGCGAGCAGGCGCGCGGCCTTGATCGCAAGGTTGGTGGCGTCGGTGGGAACCATGTCAGTGTCGACAGAGCCGGTGAAGGTGACCGAGAAGTCATCCGCGTGCCAAGCACGCACATCCTCATAAAGCGAAACGGCTTGATAAGCAATCGCCACATCGTGGTATCCGTCGTCCATGACGGAACCAACCTGGAGGCTCACGTTGATCTTGCCAGGGGCTCTGGCGTGAGCTACTTCGCGAACTGGTTCGAGCGCCATGACTCAAATCTAGCCGAGGCCAGAAGGGTCAATTGACGCGATACGAATGTAGTCATCGATGGTGAGCTG
>CAZPVE010000091.1:0-4724 GCA_964589925.1 uncultured Aurantimicrobium sp.
TTTCGCTAGGTTGCGCGCTAAAGAGCAGAGGGCCGGCATGCGGCCGACCCTCTGACTAACGCGTCAGGGCAACAACCCGAAAAAGTGCACTGACGCAAACCGGTCGCCAGCAGATGGGGGACAACGATGGCGACCTCGCCCCTAGTTTCCCTCCCTCGTGTCGTTTACACAAGGACGGAAATATCGGAATGCTATTGGTCCAGGCTCTGCGGGTTAGTCGGCGTAGTCGCGCCCGAAGCGCAGATTAGCGTTGACTTCTTCGCGGAGGCCCACCTGTGACTTGGCCCACGCATTCACACCGGGCGATTGCACGGCGTGCTCGAGCGCTGATTCTTCGTCGATCTGCGCATCCAAGACTGCCCACACGGCAGCCTTCTCCTCGGGGGTGACCCCGCGGGTGATGAAACGCACATCGTCGAGATTCACAGTGGGATGTTTCCGTGCTTCTTGGGAGGCAGGCTCGCACGCTTGCCGCGCAGGGCACGCATGGCCTTGATGATGGCAACGCGGGTCGCAGCCGGTTCGATGATGCCGTCGAGCTCACCGCGTTCAGCCGCAAGGAAGGGGCTGGCCACGTTGTAGGTGTACTCGTTGGCGAGCTGGGTGCGAACGGCAGACACGTCTGCGCCCGAAGCCTCAGCTTCTTTGATCTTGTCGCGGTAAAGAATGTTGACCGCGCCCTGGCCACCCATGACGGCGATCTCGGCGGTGGGCCAAGCGAGGTTGATGTCGGCACCGAGCTGCTTCGAGCCCATCACGATGTAGGCGCCACCGTAGGCCTTGCGAGTGATGACAGTCACCAGAGGAACGGTTGCCTCGGCGTAGGCGTAGAGCAGCTTGGCGCCGCGGCGAATAACACCGCTCCACTCCTGGTCGGTTCCGGGGAGGTAGCCTGGCACGTCAACGATGGTCAAGATCGGAATCGAGAAGGCGTCGCAGAAGCGCACAAAACGGCTGGCCTTTTCGCCGGCCTCAATGTTCAGGGTTCCGGCCATCTGGCTCGGCTGGTTAGCAACGATTCCAACCGCACGACCCTCAACACGAGCGAAACCAATCACGATGTTAGGCGCGAACAGCGGCTGAACCTCGAGGAAGTCCTCGTTGTCGACGATGTGCTTGATGACCTCGTGCACGTCATACGGCTGGTTGGGTGAGTCGGGAATGATCGTGTTCAGACGCTTGTCGGCATCCGTTGTTTCGAGCACGACGTCGGCGTCATAGACAGGGTGCTCGGCCATGTTGTTGTCGGGAAGGAACGAGATCAGCGAGCGAGCGTAGTCGAGGGCGTCGCTCTCGTCGCTGGCCAGGTAGTGCGACACACCCGAAACGGTGTTGTGTGCGAGGGCACCACCGAGCTCTTCGAAGCCGACATCTTCACCCGTCACGGTCTTGATCACGTCGGGACCGGTCACGAACATGTGGCTGGTCTTGTCCACCATGATGACGAAGTCGGTCAAGGCGGGGGAGTACACCGCACCACCAGCGGCCGGGCCCATGATGATCGAAATCTGCGGGATCACGCCCGACGCGGCAGTGTTGCGGCGGAAGATTTCGCCGTACTTTCCGAGGGCGACAACACCCTCCTGAATGCGCGCTCCACCCGAGTCGAGAAGACCAATAATCGGGACTCCGGTGCGGATGGCGAGGTCCATGACCTTGATAATTTTTTCACCGGCCACTTCACCGAGTGAGCCACTGAAGATGGTGAAGTCCTGCGAGTAAACGGCGACCTGGCGACCGTGGATGGTGCCGGTCCCGGTGACCACGGCATCGCCGTAGGGGCGCTTGGCGTCCATGCCGAAGGCGGTGGTGCGGTGGCGAACGAACTCATCGAGTTCAACAAACGAGCCCGGGTCGAGCAGTTCGTTGATGCGCTCGCGGGCGGTCTTCTTGCCCTTGGCGTGCTGCTTCTCAATCGCAGCCTCACCACTGGCGGTCACCGCTTCGTGATAGCGCTTCTTGAGGTCTGCAAGTTTGCCCGCGGTAGTGAACGGGTCAATCGAATCTGCTTTGTCAGTCACGGAATCAACCCTATCGAAGCGTGCACCCCCCACAATGTTTCTATGAGCCTTGAAAAAACCCGCGCGATTAGCCCGCAGGTGGTGTGGCTCGACGAAATTGGCTCCACAAACACCGAACTTGCGCGTCGCCTGGCGTCCGATTCCATGGATGCGTGGCCGCACCTTTCCGTGCTTGCCACCGACACCCAAACCGCCGGCAAGGGGCGCCTCGGCCGGGTCTGGACAGCTCCCGCCGGAGCATCCCTCGCCGCATCGGTGCTCGTGCGACCGGGTCGAGGTCGCGCGTTTGACCAGGAGGGCTATGGCTGGCTGCCGTTGATTGCTGGCACTGCGATGGCTTCGGCTCTCGCGGGCCTGGTTCCTGCCCCTGCCCGGGTTGAACTCAAATGGCCGAACGACGTGCAGATTGATGGACTGAAGGTGTGCGGAATTCTTACCGAGCTGCAGCCAGACGGTTCGGTCATCATCGGCTCGGGGGTCAACCTTTCCCTGACGGCCGACCAGCTGCCCACCCCGACATCAACTTCCCTTGCGTTGGCTGGTGCGAAGGTCACCGTTGACGATGTGTTGAGCGCCTACCTTGCCGAGCTCGCGCCTGCCCTGGACGCCCTCGCGGCGGCGGGTGGTCGGGCGGCCGAAACGAGTATTCCCGCTTCCGTCGCGGCGCGGTGCAACACCATCGGCCAGAGCGTCCGGGTGGAGCTACCCACGGGTGAAAAGCCGGTCGGGACGGCGACCGGGATTGACGACCGCGGATGCCTCATCGTCGACGCGTCGACGGGGGAATCGCTCGTTGTAGCCGCCGGGGATGTGACCCATTTGCGGGTCATAATGAAGGGTGACTGAGCCGAATCCTGTGAACACCGCATCAACCGGTGTCGTCGGCGACCCGAACGGAATGTTCGGCGAAAAAACGGTCGCGCGTTTGCGCCACCACGCAGGAGCATTGCTGTGGCCGGCTCTCGCGTTCATTCTGCTCACCAGCGCCACTGGGTTCGGGCTGGGTTTCGTCACCGGAGTCTGGCTTCAGCTGGCCGTATGGGTCGGCTACGCCGTTCTCGTGGTTGTTGCGGTCATCGTTCCGTGGCTGCGTTGGCTCGCCTCCACTGTTGTGATCACAACGCATCGGGTGATTATTTCTGACGGGCTCATTTCGAGATCACGCCGCGAGGTTCTCCTCATCCGCGTTCACGATGTCTCAGTGCGGCGCTCGGCAGGCCAGATGCTCTTTGGGTCCGGCGACATTTTGCTCGGTGTCGGGGCGGAACAGCCGGTGCGCATCCATGCGTTGCCGCGACCGAATCTGGTCTTGGCCGCACTCACCGAGCTCGTTCACGGTGTGAACCCGCGCGCTCGCTAACTAGCGGCGAAACAAACGGGCAAGACCCCAGACGGTCACCTTGCTCATCGCCTCGCGCACGATCGAACCACTCATCTTCGATTCCCCGTGCTCGCGCTCGCGGAACGTGATTGGGATTTCGGTTTCGGCAAAGCCGGCGTCGCGCACGCGTCGGGTCATATCGATCTGGAAGCAGTAGCCGTGCGATTCAACGTTCTCCAGATGGATGCTCCGCAGCGCCTCGCTCGTGAACGCACGGAACCCCGCCGTAGCGTCTTTCACGCTCAGACCGAGCATGATGCGGGCGTATAAATTGCCTCCGCGGCTCAGGAGTTCGCGCCCTCGAGACCAGTTGATCACGCTGCCTCCCGCGACCCACCGTGAACCGATGCTCAATCCGAAGCCGCTTCCCGGGCGCACGGCAGCAATCAGTGCCGGAAGAGCATCGGCCGGGTGCGAGCCGTCGGCATCCATTTCGACGATGACGTCGAAGTCGCGAGTCATGGCCCACTCGAAGCCGGCCAGATACGCGTCGCCAAGACCGTTCTTGTCGGTTCGGTGGAGGACGTGAATCTTCACATCGGCTCGGGCAAGGCTGTCAGCCAGGTCTCCTGTTCCATCGGGGCTGCCGTCATCAACAATCAAAATCTGCGCCGCCGGAACCGATTGGCGAATGGCGGGAACGATGAGGGGGAGGTTTTCAACCTCGTTATAGGTGGGCACAATCACGACGGTGCGCTCGCCGGTTTCCCGCACGTCAGTCATTCAAGCTCACCCCCGTCGCACCCGCGTTGACCGGGCTCCACACCCAGAAGCGGTAGAGCACGAATCGGGCCGCTGTCCCCAGCGCGAGTCCGATGATGTTGGCGGAGACGTTGTCGGCAACCAGGTTCGCAAGACCCAGTAGGTAGTGAGAAATCCAGAGACACAGCAACGTCACCCCGAGTCCGATGAGCGAAGCGAGAACGAATTCGACGAACTCGCGAACGACGTGTTTGTGGCGGTCGTGGCGGAAGGTCCAGTAGCGGTTGCCCAACCAGTTGGTCACAATCGCGATGGAGGTGCTCACCACTTTCGCGCCGATTGCGCCGTTGATCCACCAGTCGCCACCGATGACGCCCAGTCGCAATGCATTAAAAACCGCAACGTCTACTCCGACACCAATGATGCCGACCACGCCGAACTTGACGACGTAGCTGAGGATGTTCGTCCAGGCCCGCTGCCACAGCGAAGTGGTCGTCACTGTCATGGCGAACCTTTCGGGGTAGTGCATAGGCGAGAATGGATTGACGGGTTGAATCTGGCCCACAGTTCTTGCGGAAAGGCTCCCCATGACCAGAGTAGTTGGCGTTATCGGTGGCGGA
>CAZPVE010000092.1:0-4723 GCA_964589925.1 uncultured Aurantimicrobium sp.
GCGAGTGGCCACCCTAGCTGGCGTTCCGGAATCTGCGTTCGAACTGGTGCGGAGTCAGGTGTCGGTCACAGGCGGCGTCCCTGAACTGATCGCCTCAGTTCATGCTGCCGGAGGCAAAGTTGGGGTCGTTTCGGGCGGATTCCACGAGATTTTGGACCCGATTGCCGAAGATTTGGGAATTGATTTCTGGAAGGCCAACCGACTCGAGGTCATCGACGGGCATCTTTCGGGGCGCGTCTCAGGGCCGATCATCGACGCCCAGGCTAAAGCCGACGCCTTGGAAGCGTGGGCAGCTAAGGAGAGCATCAATCTCGAGCACACGGTCGCTATCGGTGACGGAGCAAACGACCTCAGGATGATGGCCGTAGCCGGTATTTCAATCGCTTTTGACGCTAAGCCGATCGTTGCCGCTGAAGCGGATTACGCCATCACCACGCGCGACATGCGGGAAGCCATTCGCATCATCGACCTCTAGTCCCTATTCAAGACGAGCTTCTCGGGCGCTTAGTGGCCCATTCCCAGTCCGCCATCGACCGGGATAACAGCGCCGCTGATGTAGGCGGCATCGTCGCCGGCTAACCACGCAACGACCTTGGCAACTTCCGAAGGCGCGGCGAAGCGTCCAGCGGGAATGTTCGCCTTGTACTGTGCCTGTTGCTCTTCGGGAAGCGCCGCTGTCATGTCGGTCTCAATGAATCCGGGGGCGACCACGTTCGCGGTGATGCCGCGTGAGCCGACTTCGCGAGTCAACGAACGAGCCATGCCCACGAGAGCGCTCTTTGACGCGGAGTAGTTCACTTGTCCGGCGGAGCCGTAGAGGCCAACGACGGAGCTAATGAGAATAATGCGGCCAAATTTGGCCTTGAGCATTCCCTTGAGTGCTCGCTTGACAACCTTGAAAGCGCCTCCGAGGTTGGTGTCGACGACTGCATCAAAGTCATCGTCAGACATGCGTAGTACCAGGGTGTCCCGGGTGATGCCCGCGTTCGCAACCAAAACCTCAACCGAACCAAGCTTCTCCTCGACCTCGGCGAAGGCACGATCAAGACTTTCCCCGTCGGTAACGTCGGCGATGACAGTGAGAGCACCGGCTGGACCGGAGCCAGACCGAGCGGTTACTGCAACGCGGTGACCCTGGGCGATGAACTCTTCAGCGAGCGAATATCCGATGCCACGGTTGCCTCCGGTAATGAGAACGGTGCGAGCAGTCACAAGAGCCTCCTAGTTCACGCCGAGGGATGCTCCCTGGCTGGACGACAGCGCTCAGTTTAGTCGTACGCTTAACCCACGAGCAGTTCTTCAATCGATGTCAGAGGACAACATGAAAGAGCAAGTGCAGACGGTCACCACGCTCCCCCAAGCCCCCGTTGATGAGCGTAAGTCCCGCATGATTCGGTACTCAATCACCATGGGCATTCGTATGGTGTGCATCGTTTTGATGCTTTTCGTGGACGGCTGGTGGCTTCTCGTCGCCGGTCTCGGTGCCGTATTCTTGCCCTATTTCGCGGTCGTTGCAGCCAACGTTGGCTCGTCATCTGAAGGTGGAAACGTACTTCGACCCGGGGGCCTCGTGCCAGTGTCTGGAAAATTCAGCGAAAACGAAGATACTTACTAGGTGCCGCGCGTTCCCATTCAGACATCATCTGGTTCTCGCACGGCACTCTCCGGCAAAGCAACGCGTCCAGGACGTGAACGGGTCGTAGCTTCGCGTGGACGTTGGATTGCGTATGCAGCCTTTGTTGTTGTCTTCGCCATCGTGTGTGTTCTGCTGAGCCAATGGCAATTCGCACGTCGTGAAGAGGTCCGACGTCAGATTGACCTCATCGACACCAATTTTGATGCCACCCCCCAACCGCTCTCGAAGGTTCTAGCTCCTGGCCAGCCGCTCACGCGTTCTGCTGAATGGCTCCCTGTTGTCACCACTGGCCACTATCTGTCGAACCTGCAAACCCTTGTGCGCAACCGTTCCCGAGACGGAGCCACCGGCTTTGACATCATCGTGCCATTCATGACGTCCGAGGGTGTCGTGTTCGTTGTCGATCGCGGATGGGTACCGTCAGGCAAAGAAGGCCACCCTCCAGCGACAGTTCCGGCAGCGCCTGACGGCACAGTCGAAGTGACCGCTCGACTGCGAAAGACGGAGCCTGTCCTCCAAGGGCAGTCAGACACAGCCACGACGATTAGTTCAATTCACGTGGCAGAACTTGCAGCGAAATGGAATCTGAGGGCGTACACAGGTGCCTACGGTCTGCTGGTGAGCGAAAATCCTGCGGCTCCGACCGGCGAACTCGCTTCGAAACCCCAACTCACCGAAGGGAACCACTTGAGTTATGCGCTGCAGTGGATTGCATTCGCTGTGTTGGGTTTTGTCGCGTTGGGTTGGGCCGTCAGGAACGAGCGTCGTGTGGCTTCTCGGACTAATCAGAGTGGAGACGGCTCGAAGGTTGCCTCGTCGACATCTCGATCGAAGAAGCGAGATCGGGACGCCGAAATAGAGGATGCTTTGCTGGACGACGCCGAGCGCTAAGGGCGACCGACCACATCGCGTGAAATTTCTAGGCGAGAGAGATCAGATCCAGGTACTCCTGGTTCCAGATGTCTTCTTGACCTTCGGGCATGATGAGAACTCGCTCAGGGTTGAGGGCCTGTACAGCCCCTTCGTCGTGCGAGACCAAAACCACGGCACCCTTGTATTCGGCTAGCGCACCAAGAATTTCCTCGCGGCTAACGGGATCCAAGTTGTTGGTGGGTTCGTCCAGAAGAAGGAGGTTTGCGCTGCTCACCACGAGCATTGCTAGTGCGAGACGAGTCTTCTCGCCTCCCGACAGAACCCCCGCGGGTTTGTTGACGTCATCGCCACTGAACAGGAAGCTTCCGAGAACCTTGCGAGCTTCTGTTTCAGTCAGATGCTGAGAGACCGAGACCATGTTCGCCAAGACGGAGCGCTTGACGTCGAGAGTCTCATGCTCCTGCGCGTAGTAACCAATCTTCAGGCCATGCCCGGGTTCAAGCTCGCCTGTGTCGGGAGTGTCGATCCCGGCAAGCATGCGGAGCAGGGTTGTTTTACCAGCACCATTGAGACCGAGGATAACGACGCGAGAACCGCGGTCGATCGCGAGGTCGACCGCCGTGAAAATCTCGAGTGACCCATAAGACTTTGAAAGGTTCTTGGCCATGAGTGGCGTCTTGCCACATGGAGAAGGCTCGGGAAACCGCAGTTTTGCAACGCGGTCAGAGACGCGAACTTCCTCGAGACCGGATAGAAGAGCCTCGGCGCGCTTGGCCATCTGCTTTGCAGCGACGGCCCCCGAGGCGCGCGCGCCCATCTTGGCAGCCTGCAGCTGAAGGGTGCTCGCCTTTTGCTCCGCGTTGGCACGCTCACGCTTGCGGCGCTCCTCATCGGTCTCACGCTGCCGCAGGTAGTGCTTCCAGCCCATGTTGTAGATGTCGATGACCTGACGGTTAGCGTCCAGATAGAAGACTCTGTTGACCGTCTCTTCAACCAGATCAACATCGTGACTGATGATGATTAATCCGCCCGAGTAGCCGCGAAGGAATTCACGGAGCCAGCCCACGCTGTCGGCATCCAGGTGGTTGGTGGGCTCGTCCAGCAGCATGGTGTCTGCTCCCGAAAATAGGATGCGAGCAAGTTCGATACGGCGGCGTTGACCACCCGACAGGGTCTTGAGGGGCTGGTCGAGGATGCGGTCGGGCAGTTTCAGATTGCTCGCAATCACCGCCGCCTCGGCTTCCGCGGCATAACCGCCAAGAGCAAGGAAGCGATCCTCGAGGTTGGAGTACTTGGTCATGGCGGCCTCACTGACGCCGGGCTCGAGAGAGCCCATGAGTTCGGTCGCTTCACGCATGCCCAGTGCAAGGGAGCCGAGGCCGCGGGCATCCAGTATGCGGGTGCGTGCGAGCATCTCGGGGTCACCGCTGCGGGGATCCTGAGGGAGATAGCCAATTTCTCCCCCGCGTTCAACTTTGCCAGCACTAGGCAATCCGTCACCCGCAAGAACCTTAGTCAAGGTTGTCTTGCCAGCACCGTTTCGGCCAACCAGTCCAATTTTGTCGCCCGGTGACACGCGAAACGAGACGTCACTCATGAGGAGGCGAGCGCCCACGCGAAGCTCGAGATCAGTTACGGCAAGCAAGAAAGGTCCAGACACATAAGGGCCGAACGAAACGCGACCGAGGTACTTCGATTAGTATATTTCGCATACCCGGCCTTCTTTGCCGGACAGTCCCTGAGGAGACATGTGTCTACTGCAATCGTTGCAAAGCGCCCCGTCCTGGTTGACCGCCTGGGTGCCACTTCTGTTCTTACGAACGTTCTGTACGTTCTTGCCGGCACCGCGCTTATTGCCGGAGCAGCCCAGATTCAGATTCCGATGTGGCCCGTGCCCATTACCGGTCAGACCTTCGCAGTTCTTCTCGTGGGTGCATCGCTCGGTCTTGTTCGCGGCCTTCTTTCCACCTCGCTGTACCTCGGACTCGCTGTGGCCGGCCTTCCTGTGCTCGCACCCAACCAAGAAGGTGCACACCTCACCGGTTTGAGCGCTCTGACCGCTCCTACCTCGGGCTACCTCTACGGCTTCATCCTCGCTTCGGTCGTTCTCGGCTGGTTTGCTGAGCGTCAGTGGGACCGTAAGGTCGTCACGGCGATCGCGAGCTTTATCATCGCTGAGGCGGTCATCTACGCGGTAGGTCTCCCCTGGCTGTC
>CAZPVE010000093.1:0-4685 GCA_964589925.1 uncultured Aurantimicrobium sp.
GCGGTAACCGAGCTTGGTGATGCGGGTGTAGCCGCCCTCACGCTCAGCAACCAGAGGTGCGATCTCGGTGAAGAGGATGTGAACAGCCTCTTTGTTTCCGAGAACCGAGAGAACGCGACGACGAGCGTGCAGGTCGCCACGCTTCGCGAACGTGATGAGACGCTCAGCCAGCGGACGCAGGCGCTTTGCCTTGGTCTCGGTGGTCTTGATGGACTTGTGGGTGAACAGCGCGGAGGCGAGGTTCGCGAGCAGCAGACGCTCGTGAGCCGGACCGCCACCGAGACGAGGACCCTTAGTTGGCTTAGGCATTTTCTATTTCTCCAGTATCAAAAAGTTGGCAGAGGGGAGCCGGCGCTTAGGCCTGCTCTTCTTCCTCGTAGCCGTAGAAGTGAGCTCCGTCGAATCCGGGAACGGAATCCTTGAGCGAAAGACCCATCTCGATGAGCTTGTCGCGGACCTCGTCAACCGACTTCTGACCAAAGTTGCGGATGTTCATGAGCTGGTGCTCCGACAGTGCAACGAGCTCGCTCAGGGTGTTGATGCCCTCGCGCTTGAGGCAGTTGTACGAGCGAACCGAGAGGTCGAGGTCTTCGATCGGAACCGAGAGCTCGGAGCTGACGAGAACGTCAACCGGAGCCGGTCCGATTTCGACACCCTCAGCAGCGGTGTTGAGCTCGCGAGCCAGACCGAAGAGCTCGGTCAGGGTGCGACCAGCCGAAGCCATGGCGTCACGCGGGGTGATGGCGGGCTTGGTCTCAACGTCGACAACCAGGCGGTCGAAGTCGGTGCGCTCACCGGCACGAGTTGCCTCGACGCGGTAGGTCACCTTGAGAACGGGCGAGTAGATCGAGTCAACCGGAATCTGGCCGGCCTCGCTGAACTCGTTGCGGTTCAGAACCGACGAAACGTAGCCACGGCCGCGCTCAATGGTGAGCTCGAGCTCGAACTTGGCCTTGTCGTTGAGGGTTGCGATAACGAGCTCAGGGTTGTGGATCTCAACACCGGCAGGAGCCGAAATGTCACCAGCGGTGACAACGCCAGCGCCCGACTTACGCAGGTATGCGGTGATGGGCTCGTCGTGCTCGCTCGAAACAACAAGAGTCTTGATGTTCAGGATGATCTCGGTGACATCTTCTTTGACACCAGGAATGGTGCTGAACTCGTGCAGCACACCGTCGAGACGGATGCTGGTAACAGCAGCTCCGGGGATCGACGACAGAAGGGTGCGGCGGAGCGAGTTTCCGAGGGTGTATCCGAAGCCGGGCTCGAGCGGTTCGATAACGAAACGCGAGCGGCGGCCTTCTTCGAGAACCTCTTCAGAGAGCGTGGGGCGCTGTGCAATGAGCACTGTTTTTTCCTTTCGGCTAAGAGTCCGCTATATGACTCTTGCGTGAGCGATGTATTGAATTGTGAAACCGAGCTTGCGCCGACCGCCGCGGGTGCGACGGTCAGTGCGAGCGCAGGGTGAAACTAGACGCGACGGCGCTTGGGCGGACGGCAGCCGTTGTGAGCCTGAGGGGTCACGTCGCTGATCGAACCGACCTCAAGACCAGCGGCCTGAAGCGAGCGGATGGCGGTTTCGCGTCCCGAGCCAGGGCCCTTCACGAAAACGTCAACCTTCTTGAGACCGTGCTCCTGTGCCTGACGAGCAGCCGACTCGGCGGCCATCTGTGCGGCGTAGGGGGTCGACTTGCGCGAGCCCTTGAAGCCCACGTGACCCGACGAGGCCCAGCTGATTACGGCACCAGTGGTGTCAGTGATCGACACGATGGTGTTGTTGAACGTGCTCTTGATGTGGGCCTGACCCACGACAACGTTCTTCTTGTCCTTTTTACGCGGCTTGCGAACTGCCGACTTCGGTGCTGCCATTTATAAGTTCTCCTAAAACCTGTGTATGGGAAGGCGTGGCCGCGAGGCTACTTCGCCTTCTTCTTTCCGGCGACGGTGCGCTTCGGTCCCTTGCGGGTACGAGCGTTGGTCTTGGTGCGCTGTCCACGAACGGGCAGGCCCTTGCGGTGACGCAGACCTTCGTAGCTACCGATCTCAACCTTGCGACGGATGTCAGCTGCTACCTCACGGCGCAGGTCACCTTCGACACGGAAGTTGGCTTCGATGTAGTCACGAAGAGCAACGAGCTGGTCGTCGGTCAGGTCCTTGACGCGGATGTCTCCGCTGATGCTGGTCTCCGCGAGAGTCTTGAGTGCGCGGGTACGGCCAACACCGTAGATGTAAGTGAGTGCGATTTCCACGCGCTTTTCGCGGGGAATATCTACTCCGGCAAGACGTGCCATGGTGGCATCTCCTTGGGTTTATGAGAGGTGTCGGGCAATTCCGGTGCCTAGGCCTCTCCCCAGGGTGTCCCCCATCCGAAGATGAGTTCTTGGAATTGCTTGATATTTATTCAGTTATAAAAACGTGGGTCTTAGCCCTGGCGCTGCTTGTGACGTGGGTTTTCGCAGATGACCATCACGTTGCCGTGACGACGAATGACCTTGCACTTGTCGCAGATCTTCTTAACGCTGGGGTTTACCTTCATGATGTTTCCTTTTCGCTGTCTTCGTACCGGGGATCCGGCCGTTACTTTCCAGTGGGCTTACTTGTATCGATAAACGATGCGACCACGGGTGAGGTCATATGGGCTCAACTCCACAATCACGCGGTCCTCAGGAAGGATGCGGATGTAGTGCTGGCGCATCTTGCCCGAAATGTGGGCAAGGACCTTGTGTCCGTTAGTCAGCTCCACGCGGAACATGGCATTGGGCAACGCTTCCGTGATCGAGCCTTCGATCTCGATGACGCCGTCTTTCTTTGCCATACACTCACTTGTCGCTAAGTTGGTTCACACTGGTCGTGCGGGTGGGTGGATTGCGAAGACACGCCAAAGGCATGGCAACACGCACCAAAACTCAATCCTACGTGGTAGTGCGCGCTTGCGCCAAATCAGGCGATGGGCGTTGGCGTGATTCCGAAGGGTTTGAGGCCCGCGGCTCCCCCGTCGGGCTCGGTCGTTACCCAAATCCCGTCTTTGTGCACCGCGACGGTGTGCTCCCAGTGGGAGGCGCTCGAGTGATCCTTGGCGATCACCGTCCAGTCGTCGTCGGCAACGTAGCTGTCGGGGCTGCCCACAACGACCATAGGCTCAATGGCCACGACGAGTCCTGGTTTGACCTCAGGGCCACGCTGCTTCACGCGGTAGTTGAATACCGGGGGGTCTTCGTGCATCGACTTGCCAATGCCGTGCCCGATGTAATCGGTCAGAATTCCGTAGCGGTGGCCCACCTTGGCACCTTCGGCTTCGATGTAGCCCTGCACGGCGTCACCTACCTCGTACAGGTGCGACGCCACAGCCAGGCGAGCAATTCCGGCCCAGAGTGATCCTTCGGTGATGCGTGAAAGCTGCTCCCGCTCGGCGACCAGCTCGGGTCGACTCGGGTCGGGCACAACGACAGTGATGGCCGAATCTCCGTTCCATCCGCCCAGGATGGCACCACAGTCGATCGAGACAATGTCGCCGGGCTCAAGAATGCGTCCGCCGGGGATGCCGTGCACGATTTCATCGTTGACCGACGCACATACGGTGTGACGGTAGCCAGGAACGAGCTTGAAGTTGGATGCGCCACCGTAGGCGATGATTGCTTCTTCGGCCGCAGCATCAATCTGAAGCGTTGTCGATCCCGCGACGATGAGCTTGCGAGCGGCAACGAGGCCAGCGTGGGTCGCCAGGCCAGGCGCAACCATCTTGCGCAGCTGGTCGGGATTCTTGTAAATCCCGGGCGAAAAGATTCCCACGCGAGTCGCGGCGACTAAGCGGTGATGCCGCGAGCGGCAAGTGCCGAGAGGATGCGGGCGGTCACTTCAGCAACCTCGCCCAGTCCGTCGACGGTCACGACGAGATCGCGTGCCTCGTACACATCGATCAGCGGAGCGGTCTGCTCGGCGTAGACCGACATGCGGTGACGGATCACCTCTTCGGTGTCGTCGGTGCGACCCTGCTCCTGAGCGCGCTTCAGCAAGCGAGCGACTACCTCGTCGGTGTCGGCGACAATCTGCACGACAACATCGAGTGCCTTGCCGTCCGCGGCAAGAACGGCGTCAAGTTCGCGCACCTGGTCGGGCGTGCGGGGGTAGCCATCAAGGAGGAACCCTGCGGCGGCATCCGACTCGGCCAAACGGTTAGCAACGATTGCGTTGGTGATCTCGTCAGGGACGTACTCGCCCGCATCCATGATGGCTTTGACCTTGAGACCAAGCTCAGTCTGGTTCTTGACGTTCGCGCGGAAGATGTCGCCGGTCGAAATGGCCGGAATACCGAAAGTGGCAGCCAGAATTTCGGCCTGAGTGCCCTTGCCCGCGCCGGGAGGGCCAATGAGGAGGAGACGGCTCATCGCAAGAGTCCTTCGTAGTGTCGCTGCTGAAGCTGCGAGTCAATCTGCTTCACGGTCTCAAGTCCGACACCGATCACAATAAGAATAGACGTACCACCAAAGGGGAATTGACTGTTGGCGCCGACGAGCGCGAGGGCAATCAGCGGGATCAAAGCGACCAGGCCGAGATAAATCGAGCCCGGCAGGGTGATGCGAGTCAGCACGTAGTCGAGGTACTCAGCGGTGGGGCGACCGGCACGAATACCGGGGATGAAGCCACCGTAGTTCTTCATGTTGTCGGCAACCTCTTCAGGGTTGAAG
>CAZPVE010000094.1:0-4675 GCA_964589925.1 uncultured Aurantimicrobium sp.
CACGCTCTAAGCAGCATTTTCTGACGGCTAAACTACTAACTGTTTTCTAACCAAGGAGTAAAAGATTCATGAGTGAATCCGTAAGCCTTCCGGCGCTCGGTGAAAGCGTCACCGAAGGAACCGTCACCCGCTGGCTCAAGCAGGTCGGTGACCGTGTCGAGGTAGACGAGCCTTTACTCGAAGTTTCGACCGACAAGGTTGACACCGAGATCCCCTCGCCCATCTCGGGCGTGGTTGAGGCCATCCTGGTTCAAGAAGACGAGACCGTAGCCGTCGGTACCGTCCTGGCCACCATTGGTGATGGAAGCGGAGCTGGAGCCCCTGCAGCCGCACCCGCTGCAGAACCAGCCGCCGCAGAGCCCGCTCCCGCACCTGCTCCCGAGCCCGTTGCGGCACCTGCCCCCGTAGCCGCACCGGTTGCTGCACCAGCTCCCGTCGTGGCCCCTGCGCCAGTTGTTGCACCCGCCCCCGTCGTTGCTCCGGCCCCCGTTGTTTCAGCTCCGGCGGCACCTGCAGCTCCGGCTGCACCCGCAGCACCGGCAGCACCGGCAGCTGCTCCTAGCCTCGGCACGAGCGGATACGTCACCCCGATTGTGCGCAAGCTTGCCAACGAGCAGGGTGTTGACCTCTCGCGCGTTCAGGGAACTGGTGTTGGCGGACGCATCCGCAAGGAAGATGTTCTCGCTGCTGGCCCCGTTCTCGAGGCTGGCGCCCCCAAGCGCACTCCGCTGACTGTCTCGCCGCTGCGCGGAACGTCTGTTCCGATGACGCGTCTGCGCAAGGTTGTTGCCGAGCGGGCCGTCATTTCGATGCAGAGCACCGCTCAGCTGACCAGCGTTGTTGAGGTCGATGTCACCCGAATCGCCCACCTGCGTGACCGCGTCAAGGGTGCCTTCCAGGCAGCTACCGGCACGAAGCTGACGTTCCTGCCCTTCTTTGCGGTAGCTGCGACGGAAGCTCTGCAGGCGTACCCGATCATCAACGCAACGGTTGATGGTGACAACATCGTCTACCCCGCGCAGGAGAACATCAGCATCGCTGTTGACACCGAGCGCGGACTGTTGACCCCCGTCGTCAAGAACGCCGGATCGCTCAACATTGCCCAGTTCTCGAACGCCATCAACGACGTCGCAACCCGCACCCGCGACAACCAGTTGACCCCGGATGAGCTGTCTGGTGGAACGTTCACGCTGACCAACACCGGCTCGCGTGGCGCACTCTTCGACACACCCGTCGTATTCCTGCCTCAGCTCGCGATCCTGGGAACCGGCATCGTGACCAAGCGACCCGTCGTGGTTTCGCTTGATGGCCAGGATGTCATTGCCGTTCGCTCGATGGTCTACTTGGCTCTGTCCTACGATCACCGCATCATCGATGGCGCCGACGCAGCCCGCTTCCTGGTGGCTGTGAAGGAACGCCTCGAAGAGGGCGACTTCGAAAAGGATCTCGGACTCTAAGTTCGAAGAACTATCTGTTCAGCCGGTGGCCTTTAGGTCGCCGGCTGAACTATTTCTCGAACCTCATAGTCTTCGCCGACCTTCTCTACGCTCACACGGGTGCACATGGGATTTCCCGTGGCTGCAATGCCACAGACCGCGACGAGAGACACATCCCCAGTGACCTGTAAAGGACGCTCAAGAAATGAGTCCCCAGGGCTCAGCCCAATCGCTCGCGCCAAGAGGCGCCCAACCGCGCTGCCACTTTGCTCCGACATTGCCGCGGCAAGATCCTCATGAAGTGGCTCACCGGCATTCGGCTGAGCGCCAGGCCCTGGAGACTCAGATGGCGAGGCCGAGGCTGTGTTTGTGACGGGAGAAGCAACCCGCTGCTCATGCGCCGACTGGGGCCGTTGGAGCAGAACGATGAGTGCAATAAACAACACAACGCACAGCACCAGACCAACCCCCACGACCTTCTTGCGCGGCATGATGAACCCTCTGATGCGATCAATCAGCCCCGTCGAATTCACGGCCGATTGAAGTGCCCTGCTGGCCATGATGTCGTCGATGAGTGAGGTCGACTCCCGTGGAGGCGCGAACAGCCGTGGCGGAGCTGCAACATGGGGCGGCTCCTTCGGCGAACTCGTTTCGGGGCTGAAGCTCAGGGGTGGGGTCGTGTCGACGGTCGAAACCACAAAGACCTCACCACCGCGGCGCAGGATGAATTCCGCGTCCCGAAGCTCTGGCGGCAGACCCTCTACAGCGATCCGCTGCACGATCACTGGCTCACTCCCCCTACAGCATTCGCTCCACCCCAGCCAGCTATTAGCCGCGAGCGGCCGCCCCAATCGGAGTGCAGCCGAGTCATGTACAGGACAGGTCATCCACACACAGTGGTCCACTCGGGATGACCCAGGTTGTGATCCGGGCAACCTGTGGACAGGCCTAACTTCCTGCTATCTGGGCAGAACTGTCCGGTCAGCTGTCTGGGGGCACGGGAGTAAACTTGACGCGTGCTTGAAATCACCCACCTCGGCTTCGGTAGCGACAGCGTCGACTACCTTGAGGCTTGGGAAATCCAGCGCAAAGTTCACTCTGAAGTCTCGTCCGGCGTCCGCGGTGACAGCTTGCTCTTGCTCGAGCACAACAGCGTCTACACGGCCGGCAAGCGCACCCAGCCCGAAGACCGCCCACAGGATGGAACTCCGGTCATTGATGTCGACCGCGGCGGAATGATTACGTGGCACGGCCCCGGGCAACTCGTCGGCTACCCCATCATTCGCCTGGCCGAGCCCATCGACGTCGTCAACTACGTGCGTCAGCTCGAAGGAATCATCATTGAGGTGCTTTCGCGCTTCGACATCGCAGGCGAGCGCGTCGAAGGCCGATCTGGTGTCTGGGTAAAGCGCGGACTGACACACGACAAGGTGGCGGCAATCGGCATCCGAGTCAGTGAGGGAATCACCATGCACGGCTTCTCACTGAACTGCAACAACTCGCTCGAGCCCTACGGCAACATTGTTGCCTGCGGCATCCGGGATGCGGGCGCCACAACAATGAGCCTGATCGCCGGGCATGAAATCACCATTGACGACGTTCTCCCCGTCGTTACTGAAATCTTCACTCGAGAATTTGAGGGTACCCATGCAGCCGTCTGAGGGACGCAAGCTACTTCGCCTTGAAGTGCGCAACGCCGAAACACCCATCGAGAAGAAGCCCGAGTGGATTCGCACCAAGGCCAAGATGGGCCCCGAGTACATGCACCTGCAGAACTTGGTCAAGACCGAAAACTTGCACACGGTGTGCCAAGAGGCTGGATGCCCCAACATCTACGAATGTTGGGAAGACCGTGAGGCCACATTCCTGATCGGGGGGGCTCAGTGCACGCGGCGCTGTGACTTCTGTCAGATCGACACGGGAAAGCCCGATGACTTCGACGCAGACGAACCGCGTCGTGTTGGCGAGTCCGTCACGGCGATGAACCTTCGCTACGCCACGGTCACAGGGGTGGCCCGCGACGACCTCGAAGACGAGGGCGCGTGGCTCTACGCCGAAACCATTCGCGAAATCCACCGCCAGTCAGCAAACACGGGCGTAGAAATCTTGGTTCCTGATTTCTCGGGCAAGCCTGAACTCCTGCAGCAAGTCTTCGATGCGGCCCCCGAGGTTTTCGCGCACAACGTCGAGACTGTCCCCCGCATTTTCAAGCGCATCCGGCCCGCATTCCGCTACGAACGATCCCTGGATGTCATCACTCAGGGCCGAAACGCGGGAATGATCACGAAGTCAAACCTCATTCTGGGCATGGGTGAGGAGCGTGAGGAGGTCTCTCAAGCACTGCGCGACCTGCACGAGGCAGGCACGGACATCATCACGATCACTCAGTACCTGCGCCCTAGCTCGCGCCACCACCCAGTGAGCCGCTGGGTGCACCCCGAAGAGTTCATTGAACTCAAGCAAGAGGCCGAAGAAATCGGCTTCTTGGGCGTGCTCTCTGGCCCGCTGGTTCGCAGCTCCTACCGCGCAGGTCGCCTCTACGCCCAGTCCATGAAGGCCAAGGGTCGCGAGATTCCCGAGGCCCTCTCACACCTGGCCGATGAAAAACTCGGTTTCTCGCAGGCCGTCTAGGCCCTCACCCCAGTCAAACCACAGCCCCATCGATAGGTAGTCTTTTAGTCATGGCACAAGCAAAGCAAAAAACCCCTGGTCGCATCGCTCAGATGGTGCAGGTCTTCAACATGACCCGCCGCGTCGACAAGGCGGTTCTCCCGCTGATGATCGTGCTATTCGTGGCTCCGATCGCCATTGCTGTCATCGCTGCGCTGGTGCTGTCCCCCGGCAACGTCATCTCGATGATTCTTTTCGTGGCCATAGGCATTCTGGTCGGTGTTCTGCTCGCCCTGCTCATTCTGGGACGCCGCGCTGAGGTCGCCGCCTACAACCAAATGGCTGGTCAGCCCGGAGCCACCGGTGCGGTTCTCAGCTCGGCACTTCGCCGAGGCTGGATCACCAGCGACACCCCGGTATCGGTCAACAAGAACCGCGACGCCGTGTTCCGTGCAATCGGCCGTGGCGGCATCGTCATTGTGGCCGAAGGACCCAAGAGCCGCACCACGCGCATGGCAGACGACGAGGTTCGCAAGGTTGCCCGCGTCGTGCCCAACGTGCCCACGCACATCCTTTTTGTTGGCCCGGATGCCGACTCGGTTCCCCTGCCCGGCCTCGCTCGCGAGTTC
>CAZPVE010000095.1:0-4643 GCA_964589925.1 uncultured Aurantimicrobium sp.
CAACGCAGGAAGAGTTTCACGTGAAACATGACGAGCACGAAGCCGCCTCACCAGGCGCCTTGGGGGACTCGCCACTGGCTCGTGAACTCGCGGATCTGACGGCCCGACGCCGCATTTTGACGGCTCCGGCGCCCCCGCTCCCCCGTCACACCCGGGTATTTACCGTGGCCAACCAAAAAGGCGGCGTGGGCAAAACCACCACCACCGTCAATATGGCCGCTGCTTTGGCCCGCATGGGTGCTCGTGTTCTTGTGATTGACCTTGATCCGCAGGGAAATGCTTCGACCGCGTTGGGCGTTGACCCGCACGCCGAGACACCGGGCATCTTTGAAGTCCTGATGGGCGAGAAATCGTTCGCGGAGGTCGTGCGCAAGAGCACGGAACAAGGCGAGCTCTACTGTGCCCCGTCAACTCTTGACCTGGCCGGCGTCGAAATCGACCTCGTTTTTGCCGAAAATCGTGAGTTCATCCTTCGTACGGCGCTCGACTCGTACCTGAACTCGCCACAGGGCGGCTTTCACTACGTGTTCATCGACTGCCCGCCTTCTCTGGGCTTGTTGACCCTGAACGCACTGGTGGCGGCTCGCGAGGTGCTCATCCCCTTGCAGTGCGAGTATTACGCCCTCGAAGGCGTCACGCAGCTGATGAAGACGGTGGCGCGCGTGAACGAAGGCTTGAACCCGGCACTGACCATCTCGACGGTCCTGCTCACTATGTATGACGGTCGCACCAACCTGTCTCAGGACGTCGCTGCTGACGTGCGCCAGCATTTTCAGGAGCGGGTCCTGAACGCCGTCATTCCTCGTGCGGTTCGGGTCTCTGAAGCCCCAAGCTTTGGCCAGACCGTGATCTCCTACGACACCACCTCGATCGGGTCGCTTTCCTACTTCGAAGCCGCATATGAACTGGCACAACGCGGAGCAGCCGCAGAACAGGAGGCCTCATAATGGCCGGAAAACGCCCTGGATTGGGTCGAGGCATTGGCGCCCTGATTCCCACGGGAACCACCGACCCTCAGTCTGGCGAGAGCGCTCTGGATGTCTTCTTCCCCAACCAGGAAGGCGAAGGAGCCCCGGACGGCCTCGTTCAGGTCCCCGGCGCTCGCCTGGTTCACCTCGACCCCGCTGTGGTTATTCCCAACGCCCACCAGCCGCGTCAGGTGTTTGACCCCGAAGACCTCGCCGAACTGGTCACGAGCATTCGTGAAGTGGGCGTTCTTCAGCCGATTGTGGTTCGCCCCATCCCGAACAACTCAACCCAGTTCGAACTCATCATGGGTGAACGCCGCTTGCGCGCCTCTAAAGAGGTGGGATTGGCAAGCATCCCCGCGATCATCAAAGACACGGCCGACGAGAACATGCTTCGGGATGCCCTTCTCGAGAACCTGCACCGCGCACAGCTGAACCCGCTGGAAGAGGCCTCGGCTTACCAGCAGTTGCTGGCCGATTTCGGGATTACCCAGGAACAGCTCGCTGAGCGAATCGGCCGCTCGCGCCCGCAGATCAGCAACACGATCCGCTTGCTGCGTCTGCCCGCTGACGTCCAGAAGAAGGTCGCAGCAGGCGTTCTGAGCGCCGGGCACGCCCGCGCGATCTTGTCGCTGCCCGACGAACAGTCGATGTCTAAGCTCGCCACCAAGATCATCAACGAGGACTTGTCGGTTCGTGCAGCCGAAGCCTTGGCTCAAGAAGGCGGCGCAAGCAGTGCCTCGAAGCCCAAGATCACGGCCGGGACTCGCACAGCTCACCTGAACGAAATTGCTTCACGCTTGGGAGACCGGCTGAACACCCGGGTCGCCATCAAGCTGGGAAGCAAAAAAGGCCTGATCAGCATCGAATTCGCAACCGTTGCAGACCTTAACCGAATCCTCGAGGAATTGGGCGAAAACCCCTTCGGCGGCTAGCCCTTGCGGGTGACGCTCAGACGCGAGAGCTGATCAAAAAGCTCGGACGTCTCTATTCCCGCGGCATCAATGGCCAGGGGTGCACTCGACGTTTCAGTGAGCCCAGGAATTGCGTTGGCTTCAAGAAACACGGGCTGAGCGTTGTCGTCGATGATGAAATCGATGCGCGATACGAATGACAGCCCGAGTGTTTCATGTGCCACCACGGCGGCTTCGGCAACTGCCGCGGCTGCGGCGTCGTTGAGTCGCGCCGGAACAAAGAACGTGGTCTCCCCCGCGTTATAGCGAGCCTCGAACGAGTACACCCCGTCAGTGGGCACAATTTCAACCGCTGGCAGGGCGCGCGGGCCGTTGCCATCGTCAAGAACCGTGACCGCGACCTCGGTGCCGCGGACGCGCTGCTCGATCAGAGCCACTTCGGCGTAGGTGTAGGCGTCAACCATGGCGCGAGGCAGTGCATCCGCCGAGGTAATGATTGAGACGCCCTGAGCCGAGCCGCCCTGAGCCGGTTTCACGACGAGATCGGTGCCCAAGGCCCCAACCACGACGTCGAGCACAGTGGAGGCCCCAAGCTCGCGAAAGGCCTCCCGCGGCAGCGTAATGGAGCGCGCGGTAGAAATTCCGGCCCTTTGGATGAGTGTTTTGGAGATTGGCTTGCTCCACGCCAGTCGAGCGGCTGCTGCGGAGGGGCCGACAAAAGCGGTTCCCGATGCCTCAAGAAGGTCGAGCAGAGCTCCGTCTTCCCCGCTGGATCCGTGCACAGCCGGCCACACAACATCAGGGCGCGCTTGGGCAATGCGCTCAAAGAGGTGCGCGTCCGGATCAACGATGGTGACGTCGTGGCCCGCCTGGACGAGTGCGTCAGCAACCCGGCGGCCCGATCGGAGAGAAACCTCGCGTTCATGGCTGATTCCGCCAGCAAGGACCATGATGTTCAGCGGCGCGGCACTCATGTGGGTCTCTATTCTCTGAAAAAGGGGGGCTAGTTCAAGTCGGGTGGAGGAGCGATGACGTTGTCGCCCGTGGCGTTAGGCGTGAGCGATCCGGTGCCGGCGAAGGTGGCCAGAAGGTCGCGCTCGCCGTTGATGACCGTTGCCAGGCGGCGGATGCCGACCTGAATGTTTTCGGGGGTGGGGTAGCAGAACGACAGACGAAGGTTCTGGCGGCCGGTTGCGTCGGCAAAGAAGGCGGTTCCAGGCGTGTAGGCGACCAGTTCGGTTACCGCACGGGGGAGCATCGCCTTGGAATCAAGGTCGGAAGGCAGTCCGACCCACACGTAAAAGCCACCGTTCGGGACGTTCCACGTGAGTTCGGGCAAGTATTCCTCAAGTGAGGCAATCATGGTGTCGCGGCGCTCGCGGTAGACACCACGGAAGCTCTCGATTTGACCCATCCAGTCGGCCTCTTTGAGGTATTCGCTGATGGCCATTTGGCTAAAGGCACTCGGGCACAAAATGGCGGCCTCAGCAGCCAAGACCAGCTTTTCGCGAATGGCGTGCGGGGCTAGGGCCCAACCGACGCGGAATCCCGGGGCGAACGTCTTCGAGAAAGATCCGAGGTAGATCACGCCCTCGTCATCCATCGACCGAAGGGCCGGGGGGACGGGCGTATCGAACGACAAGAGTCCGTAGGGGTTGTCTTCGAGCACCAGAATCTGGTTTTCACGACAAATCTGCAAGATTTCGGGCCGGCGTTCCGCGCTGAGCGTGACACCACCCGGGTTGTGGAAGTTCGGGATCGTGTACAGGAACTTGATGTTCTTGCCCAGCGAACGCTGGTGCACGATGGCGTCGCGCAGAGCCTGGGGGATCAGCCCGTCTTCATCCATGAGCACATGCACGATGTCTGCCTGGTACGAGCGGAAGACGCCGATGGCGCCCACATAGCTCGGAGCCTCCGCGAGAATGACATCACCCGGGTTGATAAAGAGCTTCGTGACCAGGTCGAGTGCCTGCTGGCTTCCAGTGGTGACCACGACATCGTCAACACTTCCCGAAATGCCCTCGAGGGCCATGATGTCGAGGATCTGCTCGCGCAGGGCAGGAACGCCCTGGCCAGAGCCATACTGCAGCGCGGTCGGGCCCTGGTCGCGCATCAGGCGATCAAGGGCCCCGGTGACCAGTTCGTCGGGGAGCGCACGAACGTAGGGCATGCCGCCAGCGAGCGAAACGACCTCAGGGCGTGAAGCAACAGCGAAAAGCGCGCGCACCTCGGAGGCACTCAGGCCAGCGGCCCGATCTGCGTAGTGGCTGAGCCAAGGATCGAGGTTGATTCCGTGGCCGCCCGATCGCTGAGCAGTCATTTGTCTATGCTATCCGTTCGAAAATGGGCGGTGGGGCGGGGATAGAAAAAGCGCCCTGCCCGTGAGAGGCAGGACGCTTTTCTCTGGGCTGGTTACGCGATGAACGCGGCGAGGTCCGCCTCGAGGGCGGGCTTAGGCTTTGCGCCGATAACGGTCTTGACAACCTCACCGTTCTGGAACACCTTCATCGCCGGGATCGAGGTGATCTGGTAGGTCATGGCGGTCTGGGGGTTCTCGTCTACGTTGAGCTTGACGATCGACAGCTTGTCACCGTGCTCGGCGAGAATCTGGTCGAGGATGGGGCCAACGGCGCGGCACGGACCGCACCACTCGGCCCAGAAGTCAACGAGAACGGGCTTGTCGCTCGCCAAAACTTCGGCGGCGAAGGTTGCGTCGGTTACTGCGGGTGCTGCAGACATGATTTCTCCTTAAGGGGTG
>CAZPVE010000096.1:0-4643 GCA_964589925.1 uncultured Aurantimicrobium sp.
GCGAAAATTCCCGAAAACGACGTGATCGGCCTCACCGGTGACCCCGATCGGGTGCTGTGGCATAAAGCTGAATCCGCGATTGTTGAGCGTTATCCCTACGCGAATAGCTCCCAGCTCGAGAAGGTGCGGCAACGCATGCGTGACGAACTCACCACCATCTACGGCTTCGGTTTCTCGTCGTATTTTTTGACCGTGGCCGACGTCACCTCGTTGATTCGCCGCATGGGCATCCGCAATCAAGCCCGTGGTTCAGGCGCGGGCAGTCTCATCAACTACCTGTTGCGCATCAGCAACGTTGACCCCCTCGAACACGACCTGCTGTTTGAGCGCTTTTTGGGAAACAAGCGCGAGACGCTGCCCGATATTGACATCGATGTGGAGTCCGCGCGACGACACGAGATCTATCGGGCAATTTTCGAGCGGTACGGGTCGACGCGCGTGAGCCTGATGGCCATGCAAAACACCTATCGAGCGCGGGGTGCCGCACGGGATGCCGGCCTTGCCCTCGGACTCAGCGACGAGCACATCGACTTTGTGGCCAAAAACATTTGGAGATTCAACGCTCGAGACTTTCGAGCCGCCCTCGAAGTCAAACCCGAACTGCGCGAGTTTGCTCACCTGGTGGGCACCGACGTCAAACTTGAGCAGCTCGTCGACATCACCGAGCGTCTCGATCGACTCCCCCGACACGTGTCCATGCATCCGTGCGGGGTGATTCTGGGTAACAACGACCTCTACAACCTCAGCCCGATGCAACCCAGCGGCATGGGCCTGCCGATGAGTCAATACGACAAAGACGACATCGACGACGTTGGCCTGCTCAAGCTCGATGTGCTCGGCGTGCGCATGCAATCGACGCTCGCCTACACGGTGCAAGAAATTCAGCGCGTTCACGGCCCTCACGCGGCGCAAGCCGGACAGTTGCCTACCAATGCCCCCTACGTGAAGCCAACCGGATTCATCGAGCTCGACAGCATCCCGCACGACGACGAGCCAACCTTCGAACTCATTCGCACGGCACACACCCTCGGCATGTTCCAGATCGAAAGCCCCGGGCAACGCGAACTCATCGGCAAGATGCAGCCCGACGAATACAACGACCTCATCGCCGACATTTCACTGTTTCGCCCTGGCCCCATGAAGGGCAATATGGTGGCGCCATTTCTTGACGCCAAACACGGATTCACACCGCCTGACTATCTGCATCCGCGCTTCAGATACTTCTTGCAAGACAGCTACGGCGTGGTGATCTATCACGAGCACGTATTGCGAATTCTGCATGAATGCATGGGTGTGACTCTCGCTGAAGCCGATGAACTGCGCCGATCGATGGAGAAAAAGACCGAGTCAATCGAAGCCGAATTTCGACGGCGCACGGCCGCAAATATCGACCCGGTGACCGGCGCACGCAAATTCAGTAACCGCGACATCGACAACATCTGGCAGGTGCTCAAAGGATTCGGATCCTTCGGATTTTGCAAAGCCCACGGCGCTGCGTTCGCCCTGCCGACATACCAAAGCGCGTGGCTGAAAGCCCACTACCCGGCCGAGTTCCTCGCCGGAATCCTCACCCACGACCCGGGCATGTATCCCCGACGACTCTTGCTCGCTGAGGCACGGCGCATGGGCGTGCCCATTCTGCCGGTCGACGTGACGGTGAGCGACGATTGCTATCGCGTTGAGCGAACCGTTGACGGCAAGCTCGGCATTCGGTTGAGCATCCGCGATATTCACGGCATGAGCGAGGCCGAACTGCAACGCCTGCTCACCGAGCGCCCCTACCAGGGCATCACCGACCTCTACGAGCGCGCACGGCCTAGCCGCACGCTGCTGCAGCGTCTCGCACTCATTGGCGCGCTCGACACCCTCGCTCTGCAGGAGTCAAAGCACATACTGGCCGAACGTGGCACGCCAACCCGCGGTGACGTCGTTGCCCGCGTACGACAACTCACCGCGCTCAAGCGCTCCACGGCAGACCCCGAGAACCAACTCGACTTCGACATCGACCATTCCCACCTCATCCCTCGGGGCAATGCCGAGTTCAGCGTGACCGACCGCATTCAGGCCGAATTGTCGGTGCTCAATCTTGACGCCAGTGGTCACCTGCTCGAAAAATACCGCCCACTCCTCGACGAGTTGGGCGTGACACCTGCGAATGAACTACTCAACCAGTGGAATCGCACCGAAGTTCTCGTGGCCGGCGTGCGCGTGGCCACCCAGACTCCCCCGATGCGCTCAGGCAAGCGCGTCGTGTTCATCAGCCTCGACGACGGCACCGGATGCGCAGACGCTACCTTCTTCGAAGAGGCCCAAAACGTCACGGGTCCACTGCTCTTTGGCACCAAACTCATGGTCATCAGGGGCAGAACCCGGCGCACGGGAGAACGCGGCATTTCGATCGAGGCGGAACGCGCGTGGGACTTGCGCGAACTCTGGCGTGAATATCAGTCCCGCAAACGAGGAGAGTCGCGGCTGGGCGCGGCTCAAGACCGCGTTACCGTAGACGCGTGAGCCTGGTTTCCAATGTTCGAGGCAAGAAGCGCCTCCCGGTCCTGCAGATGCTCAAAACCATCGCGGCGGCCGTGGGCGCCTGGTACGCCGCACTCTTGCTCGTCCCCGGCGAGCAGCCAATCTTTGCTGTCATGGCAGCGATCATCGTCGTACAGCCCAGCGTCAACCAGTCGATCGCCCGAGCCCTCGAACGCTCCATCGGCACGATTCTGGGCGTTGTGGTCGCTCTCGCGGCGAGCATGGCTTTCGGAGCGCCGGCTTGGCTTGTCATCGTGGCCATTAGCGTCGCTATCGTGCTGGGTTGGGCTTTCAAATTCACACCCGCCACCTCCAACCAAATTGCCATCTCAGCGATGCTGGTCATCGCTATTGGTGCCGCCACCCCCGAATACGCTCTGCACCGAATCATTGAGACTCTCGTTGGTGTCATCGTCGGCCTCATCATCAACGCGGCCATCGTGCCCCCCGTTGCTCTCAACCCAGCACTCACCGCAACGGCAAAACTGACTGACCACATCGCCTCCGTTCTTGAAGACATGGGCGCCGTGCTCACACGCGAGACAAGCACCGAGGTTATCGAGACGATCTATCTGCGGGCACGTCAGCTCCGTGACGAGCTCAACACCGCTCGAGCCACCGTTGATCGCGCACGCGAAAGCCTGCGTTTCAACATCATGCGGGGTCGCAAATCGCGCGAAATCGAACGCTACAGCCAGTTCATTGACCGGGATGCTGTGCTCGTCACTCGCACCATCGGATTGGCGCGGGCTGTCCGTGACCACTACGACGTCAGCCTGACCAGCGAACCGGCAATTCGCGAAATTGCCGATGAACTGAGTAGCGCTGGTCACGACCTACGCATGCGGGCACGCGATGCCGGCCTTCCCGAAATCTCGATTCCCCACCCGGCCACCGACGAGCTGCCAGCACTCACCTCACCTATCCAGCTCAGCGCTCCTGCTGGTTCCAACTGGGTTCTCGTGGGCTTCTTGCTCGAGAGCCTTCGCCGTGTTCGCGCCGAGATTATGGGCGAAGAAAGCGACTAGAACTAGCCAGCAAGCAGTTTGTGCACGCGAGGCGCGACCTCGGTGCCGTACAGGCGGATGCACTCCATCAGGTGCTCGTGAGCCAAAGTTCCCAGGCTGTACTTGAGGTCGAAGCGATCCAGCTGCAATTCACGAGCGGATCGTGCAATCTTTGCCGCAACAGTGTCAGGAGAACCAACCATGAGTGCCCCGTGAGGGCCGGCTTCTGCCTCGAACTGGTCGCGTGACAGGGGCGGCCAGCCGCGCTCACGACCTATACGGGCGTGCATGTCTCGGTAGTGCGGCCACAGCAACTCTTTCGCAGCCTCGTCGCTCTCACCGACAAAACCCGGTGAGTGCTGCCCAATGGGCAATGGGTCCTTCCCCATCTGCGCGAGGGCCTGGTGGTACAGATCGACATACGGGCGGAATCGAACCGGGTCACCGCCGATGATGGCGAGCATCAAAGGCAGACCGTAGTGGGCCGCCCGAACGACCGACTGCGGGCTTCCGCCAACCCCAATCCACGCTTTCAACTTTCCGTTCTCAATTGGAGGAAAGACCTTCTGCTCTTTTAGAGGTGTGCGGAAGTTTCCCTCCCAGGTAACGGGTTCTTCCGTCATGATGCTCGTCAGCAGGTCGAGTTTCTCTTCGAACAGCTCTTCGTACTGATTCAAGGGGAAACCGAAAAGCGGGAACGACTCGGTGAACGATCCACGCCCCAGAATGACCTCTGCGCGACCGTTTGAGACCGCATTTACCGTGCTGAAGCTTTGATACACACGAATCGGGTCATCTGAACTGAGCACGGTCACTGCCGAACCAACATGAATGTTCTTGGTCTGAGCGGCAATGGCCGACATTACGACCTCGGGCGAGCTAATCGCGTAGTCGGCACGATGGTGCTCACCGATACCGATGAACGAGAGGCCAACCTCATCGGCCAAGACTCCCTCGGCGACAACATTGCGAATGACTTGCGCGTGGGACAGCTCCTTGCCGTTGAGATCGACGGTTGCGTCACCAAAGGTGTCGAGCCCCAATTCAAGTTTCTTAGCCATGCGCCCCAAATCCCATCAAAAAAGCCGGCCAGTGAGCCGGCGCCAC
>CAZPVE010000097.1:0-4629 GCA_964589925.1 uncultured Aurantimicrobium sp.
GGCAAGCCTGCCATCGAGATCCTGCAGTTCGACGACAACGCGCAGGCTATCACCGCCGCATCTCTCGGCAAGGTTGATGCTGTCAGCGCCGACTCACCCGTAACTCTTTACGGTATCGAGCAGTCAAAGGGCAAGCTCGTTGCGGCTGGAAGCACCTTCGACAGCGCACCCTACGGCTTTGTGTTGGGCAAGACCAGCGGCCTGCAGAAGGCAATCCAGGCAGCACTGGTTGCGCTCGAGGCTGACGGAACCTACAAGGCAATCCTCACCAAGTGGGGCGTTCAGTCGGGTGCCGTAACGAGCTTCCCGATCAACGGTGCTACCGCCGAGTAAGTTCTAAGGGTGACTTCACCAACCAACAATGCGCTCCGCGACTCTTTCGCGGAGCGCATTGCTCTTCGCACCCTGATTCTTGATGGCGGACTGTCGACCCAGCTTGAGCGCCTCGGCGCCTCGTTCGACTCGCCCCTCTGGACGGGTCAAGCCCTGCTCGACAATCCCGACCTCATCGAGCGCGCTCACCGCGACTTTGTTGAGGCCGGAGCTGACATCGTGATCACGGCGAGTTACCAAATCTCGCGCTATGGCTTCGAGCAACTCGGGCGCGCGGCCGCCGAGGCAGACGCGGCTCTGCGCGCAAGCATTGAGGTCGCCTTCGCGGCGGTCGCCGGAACCAATGCACTCGTGGCTGCGAGTGTCGGCCCATACGGCGCAATCCTTCATGACGGCAGTGAGTACCGTGGCAATTACGGTGTGAGCCGGGATGCTCTCGAAAAGTTCCACGCCGAACGCATCGCCGTTCTGGCCGAAGCCACGCCCGACCTGTTCGCCATCGAAACGATTCCCGACCTCCTCGAGGTCGAAGCCGTCGTGGCTGCGCTGGAGGCGGCTACCGACATTCCGGCCTGGCTCAGCGTGACCGTTGGCCCTGATGGTCGCTTGTGGGCAGGTCAGTCGCTCGCCGAGGTGGCGGACGCGGTTGCCGGTCACGACCAGATCGTGGCCCTGGGGCTTAACTGCCTCGACCCAAACATCACCGAGGCGGCCATCGCCGAACTGCGTGCTGCGACCTCGTTGCCCATCGTCGTCTACCCCAACGGTGGAGGCGTGTGGTCCGCCGAGTCAGGCGAGTGGAGCACTGCGAGCCACGGCCTCAACGTGGCGACCTGCCAAACGTGGGTCTCTGCTGGTGCGGGCGCGGTCGGCGGATGTTGCGGTGTCTCGGCCAGCGATATCGCCTCGGTGTCACACGCCTGGCAGTAACTCCGTCATAATTGGCGCGATACCGATTGCGCTGAGGAGCACTCATGAAGGACTGGTCGCCCAAACTGTGGCTGCGTATTTTGCTGCCTACCGTGTTGATTGTCGCGTGGTTGGCCATCGCCGGCCTGGGTGGCCCAACATTCGGCAAAATTTCCGAGGTCTCGACCAACGACCAGGCCGGATTCCTGCCTGCCAGTGCTGAGAGCACTGCCGTCAACGAGTGGCAGACCAAGTTCTACGACTCCAAGTCGATCCCGGCGGTCATCGTCTCAGTCTCCGACTCGGGCAAGATTTCTGAGGCCGACAAGGCAAAGTTCGTCGCTCTCAGCCCCAAGATTGCCAAGTCGCCGGGCGTCGCGGATTTGCCCGCACAGGCCTTTCTCCCCACCTTCTCGGAAGACGGCCAAGCCGTTGAGTACTTTGTGCCCTTCACTGCCGGCGGTGAAGAACTCACAGCCGATGTCAACGAGCTTCGTGACTTGGTTAAGGCCGAGTTCCCCAGCAACTACAAGTCGTATGTCACTGGCCCGGCAGGTTTGCTCGCCGACTTCGTGAAGGGCTTTGCCGGCATTGACGGCATCCTGCTGATTGTTGCGCTGCTCGCGGTCTTCGTCATTCTGCTTGTCGTCTACCGCTCAATTCTGCTGCCCATCCTGGTGCTCCTGACTTCTGTGTTTGCGCTGAGCGCATCCATCTTGGGGATTTACTGGCTCGCGCTGAACGACATCATCAAGGTGTCTGGTCAGAGTCAGGGCATCCTCTCAATCTTGGTCATTGGTGCCGCCACCGACTACGCCCTCCTCTTTGTCTCGCGCTACCGAGAGGCACTGTTCGAGGTGCAGTCCAAGTGGGCGGCGATCGGTCGCGCCTACCGTGGTTCGTTTGAGGCCATTGCCTTCTCGGCCGCGACGGTTATTCTCGCGTTGCTGTGCCTGCTCTTCAGTGACCTCAACTCGAACAAGGCACTCGGCCCCATTGCCGCGTTCGGAATCTTCTTCGCGTTCCTCGCCGCGGTCTCGTTCCTGCCTGCCCTGCTTGCCGTCTTCGGCCGTGGGGCCTTCTGGCCGTTCATGCCCAAGTTCGGCAAGAAAAAAGTCGAGGCTGCAGACGCAGAGAAAATTGCCGGCCTCGAAGGTATCCGCGGACTCTGGCGCCGAGTGGGCACGCTCATCTCTAAGCGCCCCCGAGCCACCTGGGTCATCACCCTCATCGTCTTGCTGGCAGCGGTTGCTGCCCTCCCCACCCTCAAGGCCAACGGCCTCCCGCAGACCGACCTGCTGCTCGGCAGCAACATCGAAGCGGTGGATGGCCAGAAGGCCCTCGGCGAGCACTTCGACGCTGGCTCCGGTTCGCCCGTTGTCATCATCGCCAACGAGTCCAACTACACGTCGGTTGAGAAGCTCACAAAAGACACCGCCGGTGTTTCTGCCGTGAGCGCTCTGCCTGACACCGAGAAGACCAAGATTGCCTACGAAGAGGCGATGAAGAAGGCCGTTGCGGTGTCAATCGCTACTCGCTCTCCGCTCGTCGTGCCGACGGTAACTCCGGTCCCCAAGGTTGTCGACGGCAAGGTTCTCATTAACGCCACCCTCACCTATCAGGCAGATTCTGCCGAGGCCGAAGACGTGGTCAAGGACCTTCGCACTGAGTTCAAAGATGCCGACAACGGCGCCCTGGTCGGTGGCACCACCGCCATCGCCCTCGACACCAACGCCACGGCTCAGGCCGACCTCGTCAAGATCATCCCGATCGTTCTGGTCGTGATCTTCATCATCCTGATGTTGCTGCTTCGCTCGATTGTCGCGCCGCTGATTCTCATCGGCACGGTTGTCGTGAGCTACGGCGCCACGCTCGGCGTTTCGGCTCTGGTGTTCAACTACCTGTTCAAGTTCCCCGGTGCTGATGCCAGCGTTCCGCTGTTTGGCTTCGTGTTCTTGGTAGCGCTGGGCATCGACTACAACATCTTCCTGATGACACGCGTTCGCGAGGAGAGCATCAAGATTGGCACTCGACCCGGAATCCTTCGCGGTCTCGCGGTCACCGGTGGTGTCATCACCTCGGCCGGTGTTGTGCTCGCCGCCACCTTCGCGGCGCTCGGAGTGATTCCCATTCTCTTCCTGGTTCAGCTCGCGTTCATTGTGTCGTTCGGTGTGATCCTCGACACGGTCATCGTGCGCTCGCTGCTGGTCCCTGCCCTGTCGTACGACATCGGCAAGAAGATCTGGTGGCCGAGCAAGTTGGCCAAGCTCGATAAGTAGCTTGATCGCGAGGCGGCTTGCGGTCCTCGAGGCCGACTAGCCCCGAGGGCGTAGGCGAACCGTCGGCATCTCTGGTGCTGGCAGTGCGCCATCGGCGTAGGGCACAAAACCAAAGTCGCCGTCGGGGTTTTCTCCGGCCACGGCTTCGGCCTGCCACTTTTCTCTCAACGCGACAATCTCGTCGTGGTCGCGGCCGATGAAGTTCCACCACATCACGAGCTTCTCGCCGAACGGCACGCCACCGATCAGCAACAGTCGAACATCCGTTTCGCCGGCTTCGATGACAATCGTGCGAGCACCAGTGGGCAGGTAGCCCAGGTGAGCGATCTCGACCGCCTCACCATTCACGCGCACGTCACCGGAGTCAACCAGCACGCCATGTTCGAACTCGGGGTTGGCCGGCAGCTCAACGCGCTCGCCGGCAGGCAGCAAAATCTCAGCGCCGATCAAAGGGCTGAAGGTAGTCGTAGGCGCGGTCACTCCCGCCAGCTCACCGACAAAAACGGTGACGGATGCCCCACCCACGCTCACCTTCGGCGCCACGTGATGCTCAAAGAACGGCAGCACATGCCGTGACTCATCGGGCAGGGCCACCCACAGCTGCACCCCGTGCAGTCGTGTGGTGGCCGGAGTGGAAACTTCGAGGTGCGAGATGCCTCGGCCAGCGGTCATCAGGTTGACCTCGCCCGGGTTGATCAGCTGGTGCGAGCCCACACTGTCGCGGTGCTCGACTTCACCTTCGAACAGCCAGCTGACCGTTTGAAGCCCGGTGTGTGGATGCGGGGGCACGACCATCCCGCCCTCGCCGGCCACGACCTCGTTGGGCCCGTAGTGGTCGACAAAGCACCAAGCGCCAATGGTGGTTCGACCGATTTGGGGGAGGGTGCGACGCACGCTCATGGCACGCACGCCACCGAGGGGCACAATGCGCGGCGCTAAAACAATCACACTTCATCTAACCTCGCCCGGGCCCTTTTGTTCCCGATAACGCCCACGGCGAACATCGCCCCAAAACGTTTGCCGGGCTGGTTTCCTATATGTAAGCCGTATTGTTCCGGTGCCGAAGGAGTTCGAAATGTTTGAGAGATTTACCGACCGCGCTCGCCGC
>CAZPVE010000098.1:0-4629 GCA_964589925.1 uncultured Aurantimicrobium sp.
CGGCCGGCCTGCCGCGGGCGGGTTACTCGTCTTCGATAGTGAGAAGCAGGTGACCGTTTGAGATGGTCGCGCCGACTTCAGCATTGAGGTTGCGAACGATGCCGTCGCGAGGTGCAGGGACCTGCTGTTCCATCTTCATTGCCTCGAGCACGATGACAATTTCACCCTTGGCGACCTTCTGGCCTTCTTCAACGGCGATCTTGACAACGGATGCCTGCATCGGAGCCTTGACCGCGTTGCCGCCGCCGGTCTCTACGCCGGCCGAAGCCTTGCGCTTGGGGGCCGGGCCGAGAGTTGCCAGGTCGCTGACGTTTGCACGCAGCAGCTTGGCGGGCAGCTGAACTTCGATGCGGCGGCCGTCGACCTCAACGGTCACGTGCTGACGCTTTGACTCGGCAGGGGTCTCTTCGCTCTCGCCGTTCCAGGGCTCGATGTCGTTCTTGTACTCGGTCTCGATCCAGCTCGTGTAGACCTTGAACGGCTTGTCACCCTCGGGAGCAAAGGCAGAGTCGCGAACGATGGACCGGTGGAACGGAAGAACGGTTGGCAGACCAGCGACTTCGAATTCGTCGAGGGCACGGCGCGAGCGCTCGAGAGCCTCGGCGCGAGTCGCACCCGTCACGATGAGCTTGGCAACCATCGAGTCGAACGATCCGGAGATGACGTCGCCCGCGGCAACACCGGTGTCGACGCGAACGCCGGGGCCGCCAGGTGCGCGGAAGACATTAACGGGGCCAGGAGCGGGCATGAAGTTGCGGCCAGCATCCTCACCGTTGATGCGGAATTCGAAGGAGTGGCCGGTGATTTCGGGGTCCTGGTAGTCGAGAACGCCACCCTCGGCGAGGCGGAACTGTTCGCGAACCAGGTCGATGCCGGTTACTTCTTCAGAGACGGGGTGTTCCACCTGAAGGCGGGTGTTGACTTCGAGGAATGAGACCGTGCCGTCCGCGCCGATAAGGAACTCGCAGGTGCCAGCGCCGACGTAGCCAACCTCCTTGAGGATGGCCTTGGATGCCCGGTACAGCTCGGTGGTCTGAGCTTCAGTTAGGAAGGGGGCAGGTGCCTCTTCGACAAGCTTCTGGTGACGACGCTGAAGTGAGCAGTCACGAGTAGAGACAACGACGACGTTGCCGTGCTGGTCGGCGAGACACTGAGTCTCGACGTGGCGGGGCTTGTCGAGGTACTTCTCGACGAAGCACTCGCCGCGACCGAAAGCGGCAATGGCTTCACGAGTGGCCGATTCAAACTGGTCGGCAACCTCTTCGCGGGTGCGCGCAACCTTGAGGCCACGACCGCCACCTCCGAAGGCAGCCTTGATCGCGACCGGAAGGCCGACCTTGTCGACGAACTCAAGAACTTCGGCAGCGTCGCTCACGGGGTTCAAAGTTCCGGGGGCGAGCGGAGCGCCCACCTTCTCGGCAACGTGGCGGGCTGAAACCTTGTCACCGAGCTGCTCGATAGCTTCGGGGCTGGGGCCGATCCAAATGAGGCCGGCGGCAATCACGGCGCGAGCGAAGTCTGCGTTTTCGGCGAGGAATCCGTATCCCGGGTGCACGGCGTTGGCCCCGGAACGGCGGGCGATACCCAAAATCTTTTCGATGACCAGGTAGGTCTCGGCGCTCGAGGTGCCGTTGAGGGCGTAGGCCTCGTCAGCGAGCTTGGCGTGGAGGCTGTCGCGATCCTGGTCGGCGTAGATGGCGACCGAGCCGATTCCACTGTCGCGAGCGGCTCGAATGATGCGAACGGCAATCTCTCCGCGGTTAGCGATGAGCACCTTGTTAATGCGTGACATAGTTCCCTAGCCTACCGAGCGCGGGCCTTTTGTGGGCAGAGCTTGGGCGCTAACGATTCCAGAGGCGGGGCCACTCAACATCGAGGTCGCGGGCCAGTCGACGCACGGTGGGCACCGATACCCCAATCACCGTGGAGGGGTCTCCTTGGATGCGGTCGATGAAGGCTGCGCCCAAACTGTCGATAGTGAAGGCGCCGGCGACTTTGAGTGGTTCGCCGCTGGCAACATACGCGTCAATTTCTGCGTCGGAGATGTCGTCGGCGAAAGTCACCTCAGCAACGGCCACCTCACCCACGCCGGGAGTTGAGGGAACCCCATCCACCACCTTGATAAGCCAGTGACCTGAATACAGATGGCCGGTCCGCCCGCGCTGGGCGTGCCATCGCCTCGTTGCGGCGTCGGGAGTGTGAGGTTTTCCAAAAATCTCGCCGTCAAGAACGAAGGCTGAATCGCCTCCCAGAACAAGGCCGGTCATTCCGGGGCTCACCACAGCCTCAGCCTTGGCTTGCGCGAGAAGGAGCACCATCTGCTCAGGGGAGAGTTTTTCGCCGGTGGTTTCGGCTGCCGCCACCACGGCATCTTCGTCAACCTCACTCGGCACAACACTGGGCTCGATCCCCGCTGCACGCAGTGTGGCCAGGCGGGCGGGCGAGGTCGAAGCGAGGTAGAGATGCACGGTCGGCGCCCTTCAGTGTGGAAAGCTCGACGGTATGGAGCTCATCGAACTCGAGATTACCAACGTGGCACACGGCGGCATTTTCGTCGCGCGCCACGAGGGTCGAGTGGTTTTTGTGTCTGATGCCATTGATGGCGAGCGCGTCATTGCGCAGGTTACCGACACGTCCCAGAAGAGCTTCTGGCGTGCGACGATCGTGCAGGTGCTTGAGCCCTCAGCGCATCGACAGCCCCACGTCTGGGGTGCGGCATCGATCGACCGAGCCCCGGATGCGCGGGCCGGTGGTGCCGAATTCGGGCACATCGCGCTGGCTCACCAGCGCGAGCTCAAAGCTCAGGTTCTGGCCGAGTCGCTCGAGCGTTTTGCGGGCATTGATTTTGCGGCTGGCCCACTCGCGCGTCCTGTCGTGGAGGGTGTTCCCGGTGATGATGAAACCGGTGGCACGCGCTGGCGCACACGCGTGAGTTTGCACGTGGGAGCCGACGGGCGAGTTGGCCCATACGCCGCCCGCAGCCACGACGTCATCACCGTCGATGACCTCCCTTTGGCAGTTGAGGCCATTGAATCTCTCGCGCCGCTCAACGGCCGGCTAGACCCGGGAAGCCGTGTTGACCTCGTCGCGCCGAGTGTCGGCGGTGCCCGCATCACGGTGGTAGATCCCGTGGCGCCGAAGCCCAAGAAGGCCAAAGCCAAGCCGGGCTCGCCCGTGGCGACGCCCAAGATCAAGAACCGCGCGGACATCCGCGAAGTTGTGGGCGGTCGCGAGTTTGTTCTCGCTGAAAACGGCTTTTGGCAAGTGCACCGTGGGGCAGCCGCCACTCTCAGTGAGGCCGTTGCGGGAATCATCGACGCCGACCAGTTCGACGTGCGCGCTGCTAACCACGACCTGTACGGCGGAGTTGGCTTGCTCGCGGCTGCGGTGGGTGACCGGTTCGGCTCGACGACTCGAATCACGAGTGTTGAGTCAAACGAGCAGGCCACCGAGTATGCGGCGAATAACTTGGCTGACTGGGTGGGCGCACGTGCAGGAACAGCCCGCGTTGATCGGTACCTGAGCGATGTGCGCCGCTCCCTCTCGCCGAACGATCAGAAAGCCTGGACGGCCGCAACCGTCGTGCTTGACCCTCCACGTGCCGGTGCCGGCAAAGACGTCATCGAATCGCTTGCTGCGCTCGCTCCAGCGCAGCTCGTTTATGTCGCCTGCGACCCGGTGGCTTTCGCCCGGGATGCGGGCTACCTCCGTACTCGCGGTTATGAGCTCACCCAACTCCGCGCTCTTGATCTTTTTCCCAACACACACCATGTTGAAGCAGTTGCACGATTCGAAAGGGGTCGTTCATGAAATTCGCCAGCATTCGCCAGCGCGCATCCGTGATTCTCGACAATGGGCTTGGTCTCGATCTCGAGACGGCAAGCTCGGGGCGCTTCTCTCCCGACCCTGCCTCGGCCTACGAACAGTGGGATGAAATCCTCGAATGGCTCAGTCACGCCGACACCTCGCTGGCAGCATCCTTTGATGAAGCCGATCTCGGCAACCCCAGCCCCCGACCACGTCAGGTTTTCGCGATTGGTTTGAACTACGCGAAGCACGCGGCTGAGGGTGGCTACGACCTCCCGACCACGCCGACCGTCTTCACCAAGTTTGTGTCGTGCCTGGCCGACCCTTTTGTCACGGTCGACATTCCCGAAGACGGTCGCACTGACTGGGAAGTCGAGCTCGTCGTGGCCATCAGCAAAAAGGCCCACCACATCACTGCAGATCAGGTATTCGACCATGTCGCCGGTTTCACCATTGGCCAAGACATTTCGGAGCGTCGTACCCAGCGCCAGGGCCCAGCTCCACAGTTCAGCCTGGCCAAGTCATTTCCCAACTTTGGTCCGGTCGGCCCCTATCTGGTCACCCTCGACGAGCTTGCCGACCCGAACGCTCTCGCACTCTCGTGCACGGTCAACGGGGTTGAGATGCAGGGGGCAAACACCTCCGACATGATCTTCTCGGTGTCCGAGCTGGTGGCCTACCTGAGCTCGATTGTGACGCTGTACCCCGGTGATCTCATCTTCACCGGCACTCCACACGGTGTCGGGGCCGGACGCAATCCTCGAGTCTTTTTGCAGGCAGGGGATGTTCTCGAGAGCACCATCGCGGGCATCGGCACGATGC
>CAZPVE010000099.1:0-4548 GCA_964589925.1 uncultured Aurantimicrobium sp.
GGTCGCGGTCGACCTTTTCGCTATAGCTGTGAATCTGGGCGCGGTCATACATGTCGAACATGTGGCCGCCAACAATGGTCGGGTTGTGCGTGAAGCGGCCAAGGGCAACAGCGCGGCTCACCCCTTCGGGCTCAACGATGACGTCATCATCCAGAAGGAGAACAAAGTCGCTTTCTTTGCGCTTGAGAGCCTCGATCATTCCGCGAGAGAAACCGCCCGATCCACCAAGGTTGGGCTGGTTGATGTGTTTGAACCGGGTTCCAAGCTTCTTTGCGACCGCTGCGAAGCCAGGCTGCGCGCTCACTTTCTGGTCACCCTGATCGATCACGCAGATGGCGTCTACGGCAGTCTCGAGACCCTGTTCGTTTGCCAGGGTCCGAACCACTTCGATGCAGTATTCGGGGCGATTGAACGTCGTAATCGCGACAGTTGCTTTGCCCGTGCGCTTCGGCGCAACATCCGTGGTGTACTCGGCGCCTTCAAAGGTGAGGTCCGTGGTTCCCGCGATGAGGTCGAACCAATACCAACCGCCATCGATGAAGTTGGTGAGAGGAAGCTCAAAAGAGGTGAGCTTCGACTTGGTCGAGACGGAGGCTGAATCGATGCGCTGGATGACCCCTCGAGCATTCGAGCGGTAAAGCAATACCGTTCCGGAACCCGACGTGGTGATGTTCAGGGTCACTGATGGGATGCTCGTCCAGCGCTGCCAATAGGCTGCGGGAAACGCGTTGAAGTAGCTGGCGAAGGAAACTTCACTTCCCGCACGAATGCGAAGTTTCTGGCGGCCCAGAACATCCTCGATGTGATTGTTGTCGCTCAAGCGCACGGGCTTGCCGGCAACATCGCCCCAGTTGTCGGCATCGATGTAGAGCGCCAAAACCTCGGGGTCGGCCTCGATGGGGAGAACAACACGGTGCAGGGTGGTCACGCCGGCAGATTTCGGCGTGGCATTCGAGCGGGCCATGACCCAAGCCTACCCGCGGTGCCCTCGAGAGGATTCGAACCTCCGACCTTTGGTACCGGAAACCAGCGCTCTATCCCCTGAGCTACGAGGGCGGGATACTTCAGGCTAGCAGTGCGTCACCGACGCTCCGACCGGGATGGTGACGCCTAGACCTTGAGTGAGGACTCGAGTGCCGTCACGAGATCAAGCGCATCATCCGACTGGCCGTAGATGTCTGAAGAGATGACGATCCAATATTTTGGCGTGATGATTTGAGCCTGCCCGACCTCGTCAACGACGGTGAAGTAGCCGATCACATTCTTGTTGGGGCTGTATGACGCAACGACAGCGCTGGGGCCGAGAGTCGAGGCAGCAGTCGCTTTCACGATGGCGATTGAAGCAGGGGTCAGCTGCGCGACGGAGAAGTTGAACTTTTCACCGCTCGTCTGGTTCACGAATCCACACGTGCGCCCCTGGAGGCTGGCGATTGCGGCTGCGGGCGTTCCCGAGGCCGGTTTGAAGTTCGGGTCGCTTGTGAAGTTGGATCCGCCTTTGAGCCCGTAGAGCGCATCCGAACTGAGCAGTTGATCGCAGCTCAGCGAGAGTGCGACACCTTCGAGGGCAGGGGCCGTCGGCGTCGGGGTGGAGGTCTGGGTGGGTGTCGGCGTGGAGCTTTCGGTTGCGGCCGATGTTGATGGTGCCGGAACGGGAGCCGGGTTGGAACATGCCGAGAGAGAGCCCACAACGGCAGTCAGCGCAATCAGAACACCTGCCGTGCGCTTGGTGCGAAAGCTACGAGTTGTTCCCATGCTTTGAGTGTAAGAACGGCAGCCTGAGAAACGGCTTAGCGCGCGCCGGTAGACTTGGATGTTGTGACGCCAGACGACCTTTCGCAGATTCTTTTCGAGCGCATTCTGCTCGTGGCCACCGGTTTCGGTGTTGCCGACGCTGATGCCATCACTTCCCTGACCGCAGGGGATGTGGTTTTGGAGCGTCCCAAGAATCGTGACCACGGGGACTGGGCGTCGAGCATTGCGCTCAAGCTTTCGAAACCTCTGGGCAAGAACCCCCGCGAGTTTGCCTCCGCGCTCGCTGCCGAACTCACCGGCGTAGACGGTATTGCCGACGTCGAGGTGGCGGGCCCGGGCTTCATTAACATTCGATTGAGCGCCGCCAGTGCGGGCATCCTGGCCAAGACGATAGTCGACGCTGGTTCTGACTACGGCAATGGGGACCTGTACCGCGGCGTTTCGATGAACCTCGAGTTCGTCTCGGCAAACCCCACCGGTCCGATTCACATGGGTGGCACGCGCTGGGCAGCAGTCGGTGACTCGCTGGCTCGCGTGCTGCAGTCGCAGGGCGCCACGGTGACCCGCGAGTACTACTTCAATGACCACGGTGCGCAGATCGACCGTTTTGCCCGGTCGCTCGTGGCGGCGTACCTCGGTGCGCCCACCCCAGAAGACGGATATGGCGGGGCGTACATCCACGACATCGCCGACCGCGTCGTGGCTGCGTACCAGCACGACCTTTCGGTGTTGCCAGCCGAAGAGCTGCAAGAGACTTTCCGCTCGATCGGTGTCGACCTCATGTTCGGCGACATCAAGGCGAGCCTGCACGACTTCGGTGTTGACTTCGATGTCTATTTCCATGAGGACTCGCTGCACGAAACCCGTGCGGTAGATCGCGCTGTTGCGCGCCTGCGCGAGCTGGGCCACATTTTCGAAGCCGACGGTGCGACCTGGCTGCGCACTACGCCGTTCGGTGACGACAAGGATCGCGTCATTATCAAGAGCGATGGCGAAGCCGCCTACATCGCCGGTGACCTTGCGTACTACCTGGACAAGCGCGAGCGCGGTTTCGAGCGAAACATCATCATGCTCGGAGCTGACCACCACGGATACGTTGCGCGCATGATGGCCATGTGTGCCGCCTTTGGCGATGAGCCTGGCGTCAACCTCGAGATTCTCATCGGCCAGATGGTCAACCTGCTGCGCGATGGCCAGCCGATGCGCATGAGCAAGCGCGCCGGCACAGTCGTGACCCTCGAAGACCTCGTCGAAGCTGTCGGCGTGGATGCTGGACGCTACGCTCTCGTGCGCAGCTCAAGCGACTCGCAGCTCGACATCGACCTCGACCTCCTGGGCAAGCGCACCAACGACAACCCGGTCTATTACGTGCAGTACGCCCACGCGCGCACCTGCTCGGTGGCTCGTAATGCCGAGGCCGCGGGCGTTCGCCGCGAAGACGGCTTCACCCCGGATGCGCTGAGCCACGAGACCGAATCCATCTTGTTGGGCGTGCTCCAGGAGTTCCCTCGCATCGTCGCGCAGGCGGCCCAGTTGCGCGAGCCGCACCGTGTTGCCCGCTACATCGAAGAGGTCGCCGGCCACTATCACCGCTGGTACGACAAGTGCCGCGTGCTCCCGCAGGCGGACGAACCGGTGACCGATGTGCACCGCACCCGCCTCTGGCTCAATGCGGCTACCTCGCAGGTCATCCGCAACGGTTTGGGACTGCTCGGGGTCAGTGCTCCGGAGCGAATGTAGCGTCGGCTACTTCTGCTGGTCGCGGGCTTGCATGCCCGACCAAGCGCTGGTGACCATGTCATCCAGGTCATGCTTGTGATGCCAGCCCAGCACGGAACGAATCTTGGCCGGGTTGGCAACGATTCGAGCAGGGTCACCGGGGCGACGATCGGTGAGCTCGGGTTCGACAGCTACACCGCTTGCCTTGACGGCGAGATCAACGACCTCGAGCACAGAGTAAGCGGTGCCCGTGCCGACGTTGAAGACATCGAAGGCCCAATCATCTCCGCCCTTTTCCAGGGCGCGCAGGGCCAGGATGTGGGCTTCGGCGAGATCGGCCACGTGAATGTAGTCGCGCTCGCAGGAACCGTCTTTGGTGTCGTAGTCGGTCCCAAACACCTTGGGGCGCTTACCTTCCGAAATCCAGCGCAGTGCCTGAGGAATGAGGTTGGTCGCAAAGTTGTCGGCCTTAGCGTCGTCGGCGGTGCCCGCCACGTTGAAGTAGCGCAAGCTGATGGCGCGGAGTTTGCCGACGGCATTCAGGTCTTTGAGAAGGTCTTCGCCGGCCAGTTTGGTTTCGCCATACGGGTTGATGGGCAAGGTGGGTGATTCCTCGGTGACCTCACCTTTGGCCATGCCATAGACGGCGGCCGTGCTCGACAGCACGAAGTCGGTTACGCCTGCCTGGTTCATGGCCTCGAGGAGGTTCACCGTTCCGCCAACGTTGACGCGGTAGTAGCGCAGGGGATCCTCAACGGATTCAGGGACGCTCTTGAGCGCCGCGGTGTGAATCACGGATGTGACCCCGTGTTCCTTCATGAACGTGGCCATCTTCTCGACGTTTGCCTCGATGCTGATATCGGCTTCGAGCAGCGGAACACCCTGGATGCGCGATGCAAAACCGGTGGAAAGGTCATCCACGACGACGGCGCGGTATCCGAATTCGTCAAGGCTGGCGACGATGTGTGAACCGATGTAGCCGGCCCCACCGGTCACGAGACAAGTCATACCCACAATGCTAGGGGAGGTAAACTTGTCAGCAGTGCTGCCGGCGCGCCAATCCAGGCGCCGCTCGTC
>CAZPVE010000100.1:0-4385 GCA_964589925.1 uncultured Aurantimicrobium sp.
TCGTTGGCGCCCGTGTTGCCGATGTGCGGGGCGGTCATCATGACAATTTGCCCTGCGTACGACGGGTCAGTGAGGGTCTCCTGGTAGCCCGTCATGCCGGTGGCAAAAACAATCTCGCCAAACGTGGTTCCCTGGGCGCCATACGAGCGACCGGTGAATCGTTTGCCGTCCTCGAGAACGAGAACTGCGGGGGTGCTGCTGAGAGTCAAGAGAGCTCCTCGGTTGTGGTTACGGATACAAGCTTTGCCAGCACATTCGTCAGGTGGTCGCGAACAGCGTGGTCTTTGAGGCGAACGAAGGTGGTCAAAACAGCGGTGGAGTCGGCTTTCAGGGCCGATTGCCAGGTCAACGCTATGAGGCCATCCTTTTCAACGACTTTGTCGATGGCAACACGGGAGAACTCATACCGAATCAGCGCGTCCTTCGGCAGGGTCAGCACATCACCCGTTGACAAACGAACCTGAAGACCCGAATCGAAAACCTCGAGTGAGGCGAAGCCACGATAGGTAAACCCCGTGAGGGCGACCCGCTCGAGCGAAGATTCCCCCAGAGTGGTGGCCACATAGAAAACGTCAAAAGATTCACTGGGCGTGGCATCGATTTCTGGCCAGCGACCGTATGCCGTCGCCCGACGCTGCCGAGCCCGCCACGCCAAGAACATGAAGCCCAGGGCAATAACGATCAGACCGATGGCTATCGATCCGCCGATCAACTTATCCACGTGCCACCGCCAGAGCGTCGCTCGCTACGGTCGCGTCATCGACGGCCTCGCCAGCAAAGACTGTGAAGTACCCATGGCGAATCGTGTAGGAAATGGCACCCTTGAGTTCCACGCCCGTAAACGGTGTGTTCTTGGAGCGACTAACCACGTCATCGGTTGACCACACTCGAGTCACCGCGGGGTCGAAGAGGACGATGTCGGCGACGTCTCCCTGCGCAAGAGTGCCACCCGAGGCAAGCGAGCCAATCTTGGCCGGGGTCCCACTCAGAACCCGGGCAACATCGGCCCAAGATAGAAGCCCTGACTCAACCAGCGTCGTATTGACAATCGGGAGAGCACTCTCGAGGCCCACCATGCCAAACGCAGCTTGATCCCACTCGCAGTCCTTGGAATCGTGCGGGTGGGGAGCGTGATCCGTCGCAACAATGTCGATGGTTCCGTCTGCCACGGCGGCTCGCAGGGCCAAGACATCGGCCTGAGTGCGCAGGGGCGGGTTCACCTTGAAGCGCGCGTCATAGTTTTCTGCCAGGTCATCCGTTAGCAGCAGGTGGTGAGGCGTCACCTCGGCGGTCACCAGGATTCCCCGAGCCTTGGCCCACCGAACGATTTCGACCGAACCGGCCGTAGAGAGGTGGCAAATGTGGATGCGCGAGCCGACGTGCTCCGCGAGCAGAACATCACGAGCGATGATGGACTCTTCAGCCACGGCCGGCCAGCCGTTGAGCCCCAACCGCGCCGAAACTTCACCCTCGTTCATCTGCGCGTCAACCGTCAACCGTGGGTCTTGAGCGTGCTGGGCAATGACACCGTCGAACGTCTTGACGTATTCGAGGGCGCGGCGCATGAGCAGCGAATCGTGCACGCACTTGCCGTCGTCGCTGAAGACGCGAACCTGGGCGCGCGAGTTTGCCATCGCTCCGATATCTGAGAGTGACTCCCCTGCCAAGCCAACCGTTACGGCACCAATAGGGCGCACGGTGACGAAACCAGCCTCGTCGCCCAATCGCTGAACCTGCTCGACAACCCCAGCGGAATCAGCAACCGGATTAGTGTTGGCCATCGCAAACACGGTCGTGAATCCACCGGCGGCAGCGGCGCGAGAGCCAGTGAGCACGGTCTCGGATTGCTCAAAGCCGGGCTCGCGGAGATGTGTGTGTAGGTCGATGAGGCCAGGGAGGGCGATGAGGCCCTTGGCGTCAATCTTTTGAGCAGCTTCCGCCGAAATCGATGGCGCAATCTCAACGATGCGGCCGTTGCTGATCAGGATGTCTTGAGCGCCCTCGCCGAGAACGTTGGCTCCGGTGATGAGAATGTCGTTAGTCATGTAGGGCGCCTTTCGCTCCGGTCAGGACGGTGTACAAAACCGCCATTCGCACAAAGATTCCGTTGGTGACCTGCTGCAGAATCACCGATTGGGGCGAGTCGGCCGCCTCACTCGAGACTTCGAACCCACGATTCATCGGGCCGGGGTGCATGATGATCGCATTGCCACCCAGGCGAGCAAATCGCTCCGCCGAGAGGCCCCAGAGGCTTGAGTATTCACGACCATTTGGGAAGAACGCGTCCTTCATTCGCTCGGACTGCACGCGGAGCATCATGACGGCATCTGGTTGGGCAGCTAGGGCCTCATCGAGGCTGTGGGTGATCTCGATGGGCCATCCCGCCGTGCGCGAAGGAACGAGCGTGGGCGGCGCGACGACCGTGACCTGTGCTCCAAGAGTGGAGAGCAGCCAGATATTGGACCGTGCGACTCGCGAGTGCAGGATGTCTCCGACGATGGCGACCCTCACACCGTCGAGCCCCTTGCCGCGAGAGGCCTCACCGTGGATGCGCTGCCGGAGCGTGAACGCGTCGAGCAAGGCTTGAGTGGGGTGCTCGTGAGTGCCGTCTCCGGCGTTGACGATCGGCACGTCGATCCAGCCGCTGTGCGCCAGGAGGTGCGGCGCGCCAGACGAGGAGTGGCGAACAACAACGGCGTCGATACCCATCGCGTTCAGCGTTTGAGCGGTGTCTTTGAGACTCTCGCCCTTAGAAACGCTCGAGCCCTTGGCGCTGAAGTTGATCACATCAGCCGAAAGGCGCTTCTCGGCGGCTTCAAACGAGATACGCGTGCGGGTGGAGTCTTCATAGAAAAGATTCACCACGGTCTTGCCACGAAGAGCGGGAAGCTTCTTGACATCTCGCGTGCCGAACGCAGCCATGTCTTCCGCAACATCAAGCAGCGCGATGGCGCTCTCCCGCGTGAGGTCGCGAGTGCTCAGAAGGTGCTTCATGCGAAATCACCTACCTTGGTCGACTCTGAAATCGTGACGATGTCGTCGCCATCGATTTCGGCGATCCGCACATTGATGCGCTCGGCGTGCGAGCTTGGAACGTTTTTGCCGACATAGTCAGCGCGGATGGGTAGCTCGCGGTGCCCTCGGTCGATGAGCACAGCCAAACGAACCGTGGCGGGGCGGCCCAAGCTGGTCAACGCATCCAGGGCCGCACGAACCGTTCGGCCAGAGTAGAGCACGTCATCGACAAGCACGACCGTCTTGCCATCGATATCGACCGGAATTTCGGTTGACGCCGTTGCACGCGTGGGGTTGGACATCAGGTCGTCGCGGTACATGGTGACGTCGAGCGAGCCAACCGGAACGGGCGATCCCCCGTCGATGGCTGAAAGCGCGTCACCGATGCGCTTCGCGAGGATGACACCGCGAGTGGGAATGCCGAGAAGAACGAGGTCCGAGGTGCCTTTATTGCCCTCAAGGATCTCGTGCGCGATGCGGGTGAGAGCTCGCGTCATGTCAGCTGGCTGCAGCAGAGTTGCAGTCATTCTGACCCCCTTTCCCGCCTCTCTGGACGGTGTTTAAAGAGTGTCTATGTGGTTAGAGACTATCAGGAAATTGTGCCTGACACAGCCCCCAACAGGCCGTTCACAAAGCGTGGCGAATCATCTGAGCCGAGTTCTGTTGCCAGAGCAACAGCTTCGCTCACAACTACGGCTGCCGGAACGCCTGAATCGAAGGTGAGCTCCCAGACGGCGACCCGCAAAATTGCCCGGTCTACCGCGGGCATGCGCTCGAGGGTCCACCCGCGGGCATACGTCTGAATCGTTTCATCGATCAGCTCGTGGTTGTCGATGTAGCCATCCACGATTTCACGGGCGTACAGCCAGGAGGCCTGCCGATCAGGCTCTGAAGCAGCGCGCTGTGCTTCCTCGGCCAGGATGTCTGCAACAGAGGCGCCACGAACATCCGCAGCGAACAGGATGTCCAGTGCGCGCTTGCGAGCCTTAGTGCGGGCGCTCACTGCGTCTAGTCGTTGACGCGGCCGAGGTAGTCACCCGTGCGGGTGTCAACCTTGACCTTGGTGCCAACCTCGAGGAACAGGGGAACCTGAATCTCGTAGCCGGTCTCGAGGGTTGCCGGCTTGGTTCCACCGGTGGAACGGTCTCCCTGAAGGCCAGGCTCGGTGTAGGTCAGCTCGAGAACAACCGAAGCCGGAAGCTCGACGTACAGCGGGTTGCCGTCGTTGAGGGCAATCTGTAGGTCCTGGTTCTCGAGAAGGAAGTTCTTGGCATCGCCAACGACAGCCTCAGGAACACTGAGCTGCTCGTAGGTGTCCTTGTCCATGAATACGTATTCGTTACCGTCGTTGTAGAGGTACTGGAAGTCGC
>CAZPVE010000101.1:0-4385 GCA_964589925.1 uncultured Aurantimicrobium sp.
ACACGTACCGTCCACAGATCGCCGAAGCTGGGCTTGTCTTCTCGGGCACCTCGCCCGATGGCAACTTGGTTGAGTTCGTTGAGCTGCCCCGCGAGGTGCACCCGTTCTACATCGCGACGCAGGCTCACCCCGAGTTGCGTTCGCGTCCGAACCAAGCACACCCGTTGTTCGCCGGGCTCATCGCCGCATCGCTCGAACGGCAGCAGGCAAGCCGCCTGTTTGACATCGAACAGGCTTAACTCATGACGGATCGGCTGCTGCGTGATGAGCGTGCCGGCCTGCCCATCTCGTCACGCACGGTTGTCTACAGCGGTCGCGTCTGGGATGTTCGCCAAGAGGTCTTCGATTACGCCGGAGCACCGCTTACTCGCGATTATGTTGCTCACACCGGCGCGGTTGCCATTCTTGTCATGGACGATGACGACAACATCCTGACCATCCAGCAGTACCGTCATCCCGTGCGCTTGCGTGAGTGGGAGATTCCGGCCGGACTGCTCGACATTCCGGGAGAATCGGCCTGGGAATGCGCCCAGCGTGAGCTTGCAGAAGAGGTCGATCTCATCGCGGACTCCTGGCACGTGCTCGCTGATTACACGACATCACCGGGCGGCAGTGACGAGATCATCCGGGTCTTTCTCGCGCGTGACATTCGGCCGACTGACGCTCCACATGCTCGTGAGGGTGAAGAGGTCGATATGGTCTCGCGGTGGGTGCCGCTTCAAGATGCTGTTGATTCGGTGCTGGCGGGACAGGTCGGTAACTCGATTTTCACGATCGCGATTCTCACCGCCGATGCCGCCAAGCAGCGCGGTTGGGCAACGCTACGACCTGCCGATTCTCCGTGGACTCAACGCGAATGGCGCGACGGTCGAGAAAGCTCGAGCGAGGGCGCGTGAACACCCCGAGCAGTCTGCTCGAGCGCTATCTGCGACATGTCGCCGTCGAGCGCGGGCTCTCTGCCAACACTCAAGCGGCCTATCGCCGAGACCTCACCGCCTATGTCGACTGGCTCGAGATAGACGGCTTCAGCGACCTGGCGTCCGTGACCCCGGCTGTGCTTACTCAATACCTCTCGACACTGGCAACGCGTCCCGAGTCGCCGCTGACCGCATCGAGCCTCTCGCGAACACTCAGCTCCATCCGTGGATTCCACAAGTTCCTCGTCGAGGAAGCAATCCTCCCGGTGGACATCACCACGGATGTGCGCCGGCCTAAGCTCCCCAAATCCTTGCCGAAGGCCCTGACGATCGACCAGGTCACGGCATTGCTTAACGCGGTTTCGGGCGACGATCCTGTCGCCATCCGCGACCGCGCTGTTCTTGAGTTCTTGTATGCCACGGGCGCCCGCGTTTCCGAAGCCACCGCGCTCAATGTTGATGATGTGACAGCGGTTGAAGACTCGGTGCGAGTTCGGGGCAAGGGGAGTAAGCAGCGCATCGTGCCGCTGGGGTCATACGCGCGATCAGCCATCGACGACTACCTCGTGCGAGTCCGCCCCATGTTCGCGGTGAATGGGAAGTCCACACCCGCGCTGTTCTTGGGCCCCCGAGGGGGCCGCCTCTCCAGACAGGGGGCCTGGCTCATCATCACCGCGGCAGCTGAGAAAGCCCATCTCACGGCTCACGTCTCACCGCATACCCTGCGTCACTCCTTCGCCACACACCTGCTCTCGGGGGGTGCGGATGTTCGTGTCGTGCAGGAGCTTCTGGGCCACGCATCCGTTGCGACGACGCAGATTTATACCCAGGTGACAGCTGACACCCTGCGAGAAAGTTACAGAACTTCACACCCTCGCGCGGTGCATAAGAACCAATAGACTTGGGGCAAGTTTTAGCGACAAGCGCGTGAGCGTACGTACGAGAAAAGGACACTTCAATGGCGACAGAGACCTATCGCAGGGGTAAGAAGATTGGTCCGACCGGCCGTCCGGTTCAGGAGTTCCCCGTACCCGCGCCCCTCAAGTCGCACGGTCCTGCTCGCGTCATCGCGATGTGTAACCAAAAGGGTGGTGTGGGCAAGACCACGACCACGATCAACCTCGCAGCATCGCTCGCTGAATACGGCCGCAAGGTTCTGGCCATTGACTTCGACCCGCAGGGTGCCCTGTCGGCTGGTTTGGGCGTTTCGGCCCACGACGGCCTCACCATCTACGACCTTCTTCGCGACACCAAGAAAGACCCGCACGAGGCAATCAAGCACACTTCAGTGCCTGGTCTGGATGTCATCCCGGCCAACATCGACCTTTCGGCGGCTGAAATTCACCTCGTGAACGAGGTTGCTCGCGAGCAGATCCTGGCCAGCGTGATTCGCAAGGTCAAGGACGACTACGACGTGATTTTCGTCGATTGCCAGCCCTCGCTGGGCTTGCTGACGGTCAATGCACTGACGGCAGCGCACGGTGTGCTCGTGCCCCTCGAGTGCGAGTACTTTGCCCTTCGCGGTGTTGCCCTGCTGATTGAGACCATCGACCGCGTTCGTGATCGCTTGAACCCAGCCATCAAGCTCGACGGTGTTCTCGCAACCATGTTCGATGCCCGCCTTTTGCACTCGCGCGAAGTTATGGAACGTCTCGTTCAGACCTTTGGTGACACGGTGCTTGAGACGGTTATTTCGCGCACGGTCAAGTTCCCGGATGCTTCGGTGGCGGGGGTTCCCATCACGCAGTTCGCTCCCGAGCACCCCGCATCGCTCGCGTACCGCACTGTCGCCCGTGAGCTCATCGCTCGCGGTGCTGTTGCTTAGCCGCTTCGCGCATCCTCGTGACTGACGCGATTACCGGCGAACTGGAGGAATCCAGCGGATTCCACCTTGCCGTAGGCGAGTTTGACGGCCCGTTCGACCTGTTGTTGTCACTCATTGCTAAGCACGAGCTCGACATCACCGAGATCGCGTTGAGCGTGGTCACCGACGAGTTCATCAAGTATTTGAAGGGTCTCGACCCACTCGAAGAACTCGACCAGGCGACCGAGTTCCTGGTGATTGCCGCCACACTGCTCGACCTCAAGGTTGCCGGCCTCTTGCCTCAGGGTGAGCTCGTCGACGCCGAAGATGCGGCGTTGTTCGAGGCTCGCGACCTGCTTTTTGCCCGTCTCTTGCAGTACCGCGCGTTCAAAGATGTTGCCGCGTGGTTCAGCGATCGCCTGGATGCCGAGTCCACCCGTCACGCTCGCACCGTGCGTCTTGAGGACAAGTTCCGCTCGAAGGTTCCTGAGCTCATCTGGCACACCAGCGCCGAAGACTTCGCGGCCATCGCGATGCTCGCCCTTGCGCCGAAAGAGATCCCGATGGTGGGGCTTGATCACCTGCACGCACCTCTGGTGAGCATCCGTGAGCAGGCTGCCGACGTGGTCAAAAAGCTACGCGGCGGAAAGCCAGTGACGTTCCGCGAACTGATTGCAGACGCGGGGGTTTCGGGTGTCATCATCGCGCGCTTCTTGGCCGTGCTGGAGCTCTATCGACACGCGGCCATCACGTTCGAACAGTTTGAACCGCTGGGTGATTTGACCATCACCTGGACCGCCGAATCGTGGACTGACGACAACCTTGCCAACCTAGGGGCTGACTATGACCGATAACTCGACATTCGACATCGCACGTGCCATCGAAGCGATCTTGATGATTGCGGATGAGCCGCAGTCCCTCGTTTCGCTGGGCACCGCTCTGGGGGCCCCTGTCAAAGACATCAAAGCGGCTTTGGCCGAGCTGGTGGCCGACTACGACGGCGCCAGCGGGGGAGTTCGCCGCGGGTTCGAGTTGCGCGAGGTGGGCGGCGGATGGCGTCTCTACGTTCGCGCCGAATACGACGATGTCGTAGGCGACTTCGTGCTCACCCAGAACCCCACCAAGTTGTCGCAGGCAGCACTCGAGACCCTTGCCGTTGTTGCCTACAAGCAGCCCATCAGCCGCGGCCAAATCGCGCAGATTCGCGCCGTGAATGTCGACACGGTTGTGCGCACCCTGGTCAGCCGTGGTCTCATCACGGAGGTGCAGACCGACGCAGAGACCGGCGCGATTCTCTATGGCACGACCGAACTTTTGCTCACCCAGCTGGGCATCAATAGCCTCGAAGAGCTGCCGCTGATTTCACCACTGCTGCCCGACGGTCAAGAAGGCTTCGACGTCGATGCTTCCTGACAACGCCGACGGCACACCCGGGGGAGTTCGCCTCCAAAAGGTGATGGCCGCCGCGGGCGTGGCATCGCGCCGGGTGGCTGAAAATCTCATCGCCGAAGGGCGCGTGAGCGTGAACGGCAAGATCGTGACAGAGCTCGGCACCCGCATCGATCCGGATGTCGACAAAGTTGCCGTCGATGGTCAGGCGGTGCAACTCGACACGAGCAAGCGCTACGTCATGCTCAACAAGCCCACGGGCGTGGTGAGCACGA
>CAZPVE010000102.1:0-4366 GCA_964589925.1 uncultured Aurantimicrobium sp.
CGAGTGTGGCCCCGCCTCGCGGCGGGGCCCCACGGTGTGTTTGGTGAGGGCGGCTAGGCCTTCTTGGCTGCGCGAACAGCCACGATGCCAAAGCCAACCTTGTTCAGCACGTCGGCCACGACGTAGATGAGGGCTGCGACCGCGGCCGCCGTTCCTACATCAGCGCCACCGATGTGCATGAACTGCTGGATGGCCGTAGCCAGCGGGTAGATCGACCAACCGATGAGCACGAACAAACGCATCGTCTTGACTGCACTTTGTGCGTACGCGGCACCACCGTCGACCTTGACCGCGTAAATCATCTGAACGATCCACAGCCAGGCGAGAACCGAGATGATGAACCAGACGTAGGCGGCAACAGATCCGGGGGTCGAGATCTCACCGAGGAATCCGGTGACAATCATGACGAGGTCAACAAGCACCAGTCGTGAGACGAGGCCCTTGGTGGCACCGCCAGCGAGCGCAACGATCAAGCCGAATTCCACGAGCAGCAAAGGCGTCGTGATTACCCAGTCGATATAGCGCAGCGGAACGGTCTCTGCGATTTGGGCCGCTCCAATGGAGCCACCCGGGAATCCCACCACGTCTTTCATGACGTAATAGAGAATTGCCGCGACGAAAGCGATAACTGCGGCATACGTTGCCACGGAGCGGTGCTCTGGCTTCAGGTCATTGCGCTCAAGAATGAAATAGAGCGCACCTGCTGCCATCGCGACGAATCCGAGCATGAACATGTTCTGTGTTACTGAAAGCAATAGATCCATGGAACTGCCTTTCAACACACCGGGGCTCGCCACAGCGCTGTGACAAGCTTTGCCGGATTAGTCGGAAGCTACTCCTGCACAAGGCAACTCCGGGCGACCACTAACGGGTGTTTTTTGTCCCGCAAGGACAACCTAGAAGTCTTCGTCCTCGTCATCGGCTTCATCGATGTCGTCATCATCGGATTCGTCATCCTCTGAATCGTCGGCGTCATCAGAATCGTCGGAATCGTCGTCCTCATCCTCGGAGCCATCAGAGTCGTCCGCCTCGTCATCATCTAAGTCGTCGTCAGAGTCATCCGCCTCGTCGTCGTCAAAGTCTTCGAGATCGTCATCGTCGGCAGCAGCGAGAGCTTCAGCCTGCATTTGAGCGAGCGCTGCCTCTTCATCAATGCCAGCCTGCTTCTGAGCCTCGAGATACTCGGCAAGGCGCTGTGACCACGGCACCCAATCGGGAGCGACGAGCGCAGTCTCGGTGGGCAAGAGTTCTGCCTCGAGAACAGTGGGCTCATCTCCGTCGACCTCGGCCATCGACACGGTCCACTGCCAGCCCGGGTAGCCATCGAGTTTGCAGGCAAAAATCAGCGAGTAGCTGCCGTCTTCGGCATCGACACGACCCAGAAAGTCACCGACACTGCCGGGACGAGTGATTTCGGCGAGCGCCGAAAGAGAACGAGTGCGCTGAAGGTCGGTCAGCTCCGCGTTACGCATCGAGCTCATCGGCCACGCGTCGCAGAACCGAGGCGACCTTGCGGCTGTGCGCGTTGTCGGGGTAGTGACCGCGCTTGAGGTTGGACCCGATGCCGTCGAGCAGTTTCACCAAGTCTTCGACGATGACAGCCATGTCATCGGCGGGCTTGCGCGAGAGCTTGACCACCGAGGGGGCTTCGAGCACACGAACCGACATTGCTTGAAGGCCGCGCTTGCCATCGGCAACGCTGAACTCAACACGGCTACCCTGGCGAACCTTAGCTCCCTCGGGCAAGGCCGAGGCGTGCAGGAATACTTCTTGTCCCTCGTCTGAGGCGATAAAGCCGAATCCCTTATCGTCGTCGTAAAACTTGACCTTGCCGGTTGGCATTGTGGTGCTCCTTTATGAGGCGGTGTGCCTAACCAGTTTACCGGCACGAAATGTACAGGGCTTATTCTGGTGGGATGAGCAAACAGCCCGCACGGCCCGACCAACCCTCGGCAAGTCGCCTCGAACGAGTTCTCGCCGCCATGGTCATCAGCACAATCGGTCTCTCCATCCTGTGCTTTTTGGCAGTCATTCTGGGCACGGGCGTTTTTCACGCGGATGTGCGCCAGGGCATCTGGCCGATCATCATCGCCTTGCCGCTCGTGGGCCTTCCCATTGGCTTCGTGCTGATTGTGACTCTCATCATCGTGAACTGGCGCGCACGCAGTCGAGGGGCCCAAGGCGGTTCCCGCTAGGCGACGATGAATACCACCGTCTCGCTCGTTGAGTCCCTTCGCAGCCTCAGCCCTGACGCACAACAAACCCTGCTCCAGATTCGTCTGACCTCGGTCACTGGCATCCGGGATTGGTTCGATGTGGCGGATGCCCTGCTGAGCCCCGAGGCGATTGATCGCGGGTTGGCTCAACTCACCCGTGCGCAACTCGCTCAAGTTGCCGCGGGAGAGACCTCAAGCGAGCTCACCTCGACGCTCGTCACGCTCGGTCTTGGCTCGCCCAATGCTGCCTACCCAGAGGTAACCGCCCGTGCCGCGGCCGTTAGCCCGACCCCGTCACCCGCTCCCGCGGACGCCCCCAGCAATCTCGACGATCGTGTTGAACGCGCCGCGCTGGAACAAGCAGTCAGCCTCGTCACCCGCATCGAAGAACTCATCGAACTGATGAAGAAGCGTGGGCTGCGCACCGTCTCTCGAGGTTCCATCAGCGCGGCCGACGCGGCTCGCGTCGCTACATCCGTGGTGGGCCTGCCCGCAGACTTGTCCGGCCTCCTCGAACTTATGCGTGCGGCAGGCTTGGTTGAGCTTGCCAACGGAATCTGGTCAGTTCTCGAGTCGCCCACCTGGAACACGGGCGGAATCGCGACGCGTTGGCAGGTTCTCGCTGCCGGCTGGCGCGACGGCCTCACCCCATCCTTGTTGGATGCCTTCGCCGACCGCGCTGCCTGGGGATCGAACCTCACGGCCTATCTCGACTGGCTGTTCCCCCTCGATGCCGGGCGCATCACCACGGCGGCCGAACAGGCTCTCAGCCAGGCCGAAGCCCTCGGTATGAGCATCCATGGTCAGCGCACGCGAGTGGGACTCCTAGTCGCAACCGGCGATCTGGCTCAAGCAAGCGCGACCGTCGCGGACCTCTTGCCCGACTACATCGACCAGGTGCTCATTCAAAGTGACCTCACTGTCATCTCGCCCGGACCCCTTCGCCCCGACCTCGAGGCCAAACTGCGCGCCATCGCGACGGTCGAGTCTCGATCCATAGCGTCGACCTACCGCCTGAACGCATCGCTGATTTCACGCGCAATGGATGGCGGAACGAGCGCAGAAGACATCGAGTCTTTCTTGCGTGAGGTCAGCAGCACCGGGATCCCTCAGCCGGTGGCCTATTTGATTTCTGATGTTGGGGCCAAACACGCAACAATCCGGGTGCGCAGCGAGGGCCGCGGATCCGTGATCACCTGCTCAGACGCCCCGCTCGCCGCCCGTCTGCAGGCCGACTTTGCCCTGCGGGCTCTCGGCCTGACCGCCGAGACCCCCACCACCTTGGTGAGTCCTCACGATGTGAGCGTGGTGATGCGCAATCTTCACGCTGAAAAGTATCCGGCCGCGCTCGAGAACGAAACCGGCGAGATCCAGCCGTGGGAGCTTCCCACCGCTCCCCTGACCGGAACGAGCCAGACTGTGAATGCCATCGCCGCGCTCGTCGAACGGCTGGGTGCGCTGGCTACGCCGGTCGGCGAGTCGGATGACCAGTGGCTCGTCCGCCAGCTTGAGGTTGCCATCCGTAATCGCACCCTGGTCACGGTCACTGTTGCCTTGCCCGACGGCACCAGTCGTGACTTCTTGATCGACCCTCGCGGGCTGAGCAACGGACGCTTCCGCGGGCTCGACCGCAAGAGCGAGGTTGAGCGCACCCTGCCCCTGTCGAGCATCACCGCCATCACGGTCGCTGAGGTAGCCTAGATAGCTATGCCGAACGGTCCACTCATTGTTCAAAGCGACCGCACGGTCCTGCTTGAAGTCGCGCACCCGCAAGCGACGGATGCGCGCCACGATCTCGCTATTTTTGCTGAGCTGGAGCGTGCCCCCGAGCACATCCACACCTACCGCATCACGAAACTCGGCCTGTGGAACGCTCGAGCCGCTGGCCACACCGCCGACGAGATTCTCGGCACTCTCGAGACATATTCGAAGTACGACGTTCCGGCGAGCGTCTCACTCGACATTGCCGAAACGATGAACCGCTACGGCCGCCTCACCATCGAGCGTGACGACGCCTACAAAGCCCGCGAAAAAATCCGCGTCCAGGCCGAAGCCGACGCGACGATCTACGAAGCCCGGGTCGCCCACGCCACCGGAGAGCGCGACCGGGCCGAAGTCGATCTCAAATCGTGGCGGAAGCGCGCCTTGTG
>CAZPVE010000103.1:0-4324 GCA_964589925.1 uncultured Aurantimicrobium sp.
TTGACACCGAGGCTGTTGCCCGCGTCGCATCGGCCGAGGCAACCGTTGACGAGTTGCGCACCCAGATCGCCAGCCTCAACGAGCGCAACCGCGAACTCCTCGAGCAGCAGGAGCGTGAAGCGAAGGTCGTGCAAACGCTCACTCCCATCCAAGAAACTTTGCGCATCATGACCGCCAAGGTCAACGAGATGGAGAACCAGCAAAAGGAGCAGCACGGCCTGATCACTCAGCAGCTGGTCGAAGGGCGCAAAGCCGGCGACGAACTGCGCGCCACTACGGAGTCACTCGCCAGTGCCCTGCGCTCCAACAACGTGAAAGGCCAATGGGGCGAGGCCCAACTGCGTCGCATCGTCGAGGTGGCCGGGCTCCTCGAATACGTCGACTTCTCCACCCAAGAGACCACCGACACCGATGACCGCCGCATCCGCCCCGACATGGTGATCAAACTTCCTGGCGGACGCACCATTTTGGTCGATGCCAAGGTTCCCTTTACCTCCTACCTCGAGGCGGCCCAGATTCCCTCCAACGCCACCGGTGAGCAGGGAGCGCAGCGCGAACGCCTGCTCAAAGAACACGTGCGGGCAGTGCGCACGCACATCGACGACCTCGGCAAAAAGGCCTACTGGGAGGGCTTCGACGGCAACTCAGAATTTGTCATCGCGTTCGTCCCGAGTGAGTCTCTTCTCTCCGTCGCTCTCGAAATTGACCCGACCGTGCTGGAATATGCCTTCAGCAAGCGGGTCGCCCTGGCGTCGCCAGTAAACCTGTGGGCTGTGCTCAAAACCGTCGCGTACAGCTGGCGCCAACAGGTCGCCGCCGAACAGGTCAACGAGATCATCAAGCTCGGCCAAGAGCTCTACAAGCGCGTGGGTGTCGTGGCCAATCACGCAGATGCCCTGCGCAACCACCTCGATAAGGCCGTCAAGAGCTATAACGACTTCGCCGGGTCCCTCGAGCGCAACATGCTCACGACCGCCAAGAAGTTCCCCGGCATGGACCCAAACGTCAGCCTCAAAGAAGTCCCCGCCATCACAAACACAACCGAGGGCTTCCGCAAAGAGGAACTCACCGCCGGCGACGAATAGGCCACCGGCCACTGCGGGCCTAGATTTATGAACTGTGTCCGCTAGCAACCTGACCACCCCACGCCCGCTCTGGGCGGGTCGCGCGCTTGCCCTCGCGGGCATCTTGCTGGTCAGCCTCAGCCTTCGCATTCTCAGCGGATGCCTCGCCCCCATCTATGGGCTCATCTCCAAAGACATTGACCTGCCCCCGCTCGTCATAGCCCTCATCGGAGCACTCGCACCCGCCGGCTTTGCCGTCGCCTCGATCCTGGCCCCACGCCTAGGCCGCGCCCTCGGCATTGAAGCCGGACTAATCATCGCCGTTGGCCTCATGCTTGTCGCGCACACGGTTCGCGCCATTGCCCCGAGCTGGATTGTGCTCGCCGCCGCGAGCGCACTCGGCCTGATTGGCGCCGGAATCGGCAACGTGCTGCTGCCACCGGCCGTCAAGAAGTACTTTCCCGATCGCATCGGCCTGGTCACCACGCTTTATGTGTCGGTCATGGCTGCCAGCGCAACACTTGCACCACTGATTGCCTACCCGATGAGCGAAGCCCTGGGCTGGCGTGAAGGCACCGTCGTCTGGATTGCCCTCACCTTCACCGCGCTCGTCCCCTGGCTGGCTGAACTGCGCCAGGCCAAGCGTCGCCCGGACGCCTCAGACGAAATCACCATCGTCCGCTCCACCCTCAATCTGCGCAAGTCGCCCACGGCCATGGCCATCGCTGTCACCCTCGCTGTCTCGAGCCTGTGCGGATACATCTGCTTTAGCTGGCTGCCACCCATCATGATCGGCATCGCCGGGGTCACGCCCGCTGACGCGGGCACCATGCTTGCTCTGTTCGCCTTTATCGGCCTGCCCGCGGGGCTTGTAGTCCCCGTGCTGGCCGCGCGCATCAAGCGCACCGACCGGTTCCTCTACCTGTCGGGCGTCTTTTTCGTCGTCGGATACGGCGGGCTTCTGCTCTGGCCCACCGCCGCACCTTGGCTCTGGATTGCCATCATCGGCGCCGGGCCGCTCATCTTCCCGCTGACGCTGACCCTCATCAACCTGCGCACGAAGACAACCGAGGCATCCTTGCAACTGAGCGGATTCGCTCAGGTCGTGGCCTATTCGATTGCGGTCTTTGGCCCCATCGTTGTCGGGCTCATTCGCGCAGCGGGCGGCTCGTGGCAGATGGTCGTGCTGTTTATGCTCGTGATTTCACTGCCGGTTTTCATCGCCGCGCCCATCCTGGGTCGCGGAAAATTCGTCGAAGACGAGGTTGGCGCGGCCTAAGCCCAGCGCTCTGCGAGGTAGTCGGCCTGCACGCGGCGAATGGTGCCCGAACGACCACGCAGCACGATGCTGTCGGTGCGAATAATCGGACCCTTACGGCGGACCCCATCCAGCATTGCGCCGTCGGTCACGCCAGTGGCCACAAAGAAGGTGTTGTCACTGCTCACCAGTTCGTCTGCGGTGTAGACGTGATCCATCTTCAAGCCAGCCGCGATTCCCTTGGCAGCCTCGGCCTCGTCTTTGGGAGCCATCGTGGTCTGGATAAAGCCACCGAGCGCCTTGATCGCACAAGCCGTGACGATGCCCTCGGGGCTGCCGCCGATGCCAACACACATGTCGACGCGCGACTCGTAGCGAGCTGCGTTGATACCACCGGCCACATCGCCGTCAAGCATGAGACGCGTACCCGCACCAGCAGAACGAATCTCGTCAATCAAACCTTCGTGACGCGGGCGGTCGAGCACGGCAACGACCATCTCCCCAACGGGCTTGCCCTTGGCCTTCGCCAGTGCACGGATGTTGTCGCCGATCGACTGGCGGATGTCGAGCACACCCACACCCTCGTGACCGGCAACAATCTTGTTCATATAAAAAACGCTCGAAGCATCCAACATGGTGCCGCGGTCAGAGACGGCGATCACCGAAAGGGCGTTTTGGCGACCAGCGCCGGTCAAACTGGTTCCGTCGATCGGGTCAACGGCAATGTCACAAGCCGGGCCGCGGCCGGTGCCAACAACCTCACCGTTGAACAGCATGGGGGCGTCGTCTTTTTCACCCTCGCCGATGACGATGGTGCCGCTGAAGTCGACCGTCGCGAGAAAGGCGCGCATCGCATCCACGGCTGCACCGTCGGCGGCGTTCTTATCCCCCTTACCAATGAAGGGATAGGCGCGAATAGCGGCTGCTTCGGTGGCCCGAACGAGCTCCATAGCGAGGTTGCGGTCGGGGTTGAGGCGGATTGCGCCTGTGTTCGTCATCGTCACATTGCTCAGCCTACTGACGACCTTCGGCGTGGGTAGACTGAGATTGCGCCGATTTCGTCTGAACGGCAATGAACTGGCAATTCTTGGAGATTAAATGCCTATTGCAACACCGGAACAGTACGCTGCAATGCTCGACACGGCTAAGGCCAAGGGTTTTGCTTACCCCGCATTCAACGTCTCAAGCTCACAGACGCTCAACGCTGTTCTCCAAGGTCTGACCGAGGCCGGTTCCGACGGAATCATCCAGGTCACCACCGGTGGTGCTGACTACTTCGCTGGTCACACCGTCAAGGCCCGCGCAACCGGTGCTCTCGCTTTCGCCAAGTTCGCCCACGAAGTTGCCAAGTCGTACCCCATCACGGTTGCCCTGCACACCGACCACTGCCCCAAGAACGCTCTCGATGACTTCGTTCTGCCTCTCATCGCTGCCAGCGAAGAAGAGGTCAAGGCCGGTCGCAACCCCATCTTCCAGTCGCACATGTGGGATGGCTCGGCTGTGCCCCTCAAGGAAAACCTTGAGATCGCACAGGACATCATCAAGCGCACCAAGGCCATCAACGCCATCCTCGAGGTAGAGATCGGCGTCGTCGGCGGCGAAGAAGATGGCGTCAGCCACGACATCAACGACAACCTGTACACCACGGTTGAAGACGCCATCGCAACGGTTGAGGCGCTCGGACTGGGAGAGAACGGCCGCTACATGGCCGCAATGACCTTCGGAAACGTGCACGGCGTCTACAAGCCGGGCAACGTGCGCCTGCGCCCTGAACTGCTCAAAGAACTCCAGGATGCGGTTGCAGCCAAGTACGGCACCGGCCCCAAGCCCTTCGACCTCGTGTTCCACGGTGGATCGGGCTCGACCGACGAAGAGATCGCCGAGGCTGTAGCTAACGGTGTCGTCAAGATGAACATCGACACCGACACCCAGTACGCGTTCACTCGCTCGATCGCCGACACCATGTTCAAGAACTACGACGGCGTGCTCAAGGTCGACGGCG
>CAZPVE010000104.1:0-4318 GCA_964589925.1 uncultured Aurantimicrobium sp.
CGTGACAGTGTTGACGCTGGAGGGCTAGAAGCACTTGGAGGCACAGGTGTCCGGGCTCTCGTTGTCGTCGGCTCTATGGAAATTGGGGGGGGCAGAAATTCGTAATAGAGCTTGCAAGGGTGCTGGACCGCTCAGTCCCGACGCTCGTGCTCGCGACTGATGTTGATGCAGAAACCCTGAGTGAGCAGGTGGCACTCTGGGAGGGTCGCTATGGAAACCTGCCGCGTTTTGCCTCCTTTGAATCACTGACAAGTGGCTCGCATCGAGCTGACGTTGTGTTTGCTTTGCTGATCCAAAGGTTGGCGCCGAGCCTAACACTCCTTGTCAATTCGTCCTTGGGTTTCAGGGCCATGAGTCGGTACGGAAGTTTCATGACGAATTTCACCAGCCTTACCTCAGTCTTTTTCAGTCAGTCCCCGCATGCGATGGGGCGTCCGCATGCGGTCAGATATCTTGAAACTGCTTCGCTCCACGGACGGATTGTCACCGACAACAAAGCCTTCTTGGACGCTCAGGGCAGCAGGCTGAACGGCAAGGCTCTCTCCCTAGCGCGCGTGCTCCGTGTTCCCACGCCGGTGATTTCTGCCACAGCGCTGGAATCTTCCCTTGCAGCTCGGTCGGCCGCTTTTGGCAAGAGCGACATACGTTTCCTGTGGTTCGGTCGCTGGGAGCCTCATAAAGACACGGACCTTATTGTTCGACTGGCTCGGGAGAGGCCAGACATCGTCGTTGAGGCCTTCGGGTTCCCGCTGATGTCATCGCCGCAGAGGACTTCCCCGGCAATCTCATTCCACACCCTCCGGTTGGCGATGTTGCGCAAATTCATGTCGACCGGTACGACGCCGTCCTCTTCACGTCCCTCTACGAAGGCATGCCTAATGTGGTCCTTGAGATGGCGGGACGGGCTGTTCCGGTGATTGCTGCTGATGTCGGGGGCATTCGCGAAACATTCGGGTCTCAGGGGCTCACTTATTACTCGGCCGAGGGTGACTTCGAATCACGGTATGCCGCCTTCCTGGAAGCCGTCGAGGAGTATCTTGCCCAGTCCTGGAGTCTTCGCGAATCTGCGCTTCGGACAGCACATGAGGCGGTTGCTCAACGCCATAATCAAGAGCAGTTTGACTCAGCTGTATCGAATCTCTTTGAGACAGCGGCGCGGAAGGTGCCTTAGCGTGCAAGCAAGCATCTGCGTCAACTACCATTCCGAAGGCCCTCTCGCTCGAAAATCGGCCAAGAGTGCCAGGCGCGTTGTCGACTACGCCAGGGTGAGGGGAATTTCAGCTCAGCTCGTTGCCGTTCTTGACCGCCCCGACGACATCACGATGAATTACGTGACGGACGCCGGCGTTGATTGGGATGAAATCCTCGTAACAGACTTCGGCGACCTTGGCAAAGCTCGGAATTTTGCCACACAGAGCCTCTCGTCTGACTTCTTGTCATTCTTGGACGGTGACGACCTCTGTGGAGAAACCTGGCTTTTTGATGCGTTGACTTTCTGGGAATCGAACAATCTTGAAACCGGCATTCTCCATCCAGAGTTCGTTTACTACTTTGATGAGCGCGATTACGACGTGGATCCCGCATCTGGTCGAAAAGCGAGCTTTTGGTTTAGGCATTTGAGCTCAACAGCCGAGACTTTTGATGAAGCAGCGCTCTTCTGGAACAACGTGTACACGAGTAACAATCTGGCTCCTAGAGAGCTACTACTCGAGTACCCCTTGATTGCCCGATGTGTTCAACACCAAATCGGAGTAGAAGACTGGCAATGGAATCAGAAGACGCTCGCTGCGGGCATCAGCCATCTGGCTGTTCCAGGGACTGTCCATCTGGTCCGAGTCACGGCAGCCGAGTCGCTCTCAGGGGCAAATAGTCGGCTGGGACTTCTTCCCGATTTTGGGGATCATTGGAAGTCAGCTCATGCACTCAGCCCGAACGCAACCGAGTCACCCTGATCTCTTCCCAAGCTACTGGGTCGAACCACCCAGGCCGGGGCCGCGGCGACGGTTGCGCGTGCGGGTCCGGGAGGGGTTGTTTCCGTCGTGGTGCTGGGCTCCACCGCCGTCGTGGGCTCCGGCGGCTACGCCGTGCTCATCGCTGACGTGCGAGCTGGGGTTGTTGGTGCGACGACCGTCACGCGATCCACCTGAGCGCCCGCCACGGTTGCCACCGCGCTCGACACCCTTGGATCCGTTTTCGCTTCGGGGCTCGCGCTCGACGCCCTTGGTGGGGGGAGTCGACTTGAGGCGTCCGCGAACGCCCTCGGGAATATCCAAGTCGGTGAAGAGGTGTGCCGAAGACGAATAGGTTTCGGTGGGCTCGGGCTGACCGAACTCGAGGGCGCGGTTGATGAGCGCCCACTTGTGCAGGTCTTCCCAGTCGACGAAGGTCACGCAGATACCGGTCTTGCCGGCACGGCCGGTGCGGCCAGCGCGGTGCAGGTAGGTCTGGTCTTCGTCGGGAATCGTGTGGTTGATCACGTGAGTGACGTCGTCGACGTCGATGCCGCGGGCAGCCACGTCGGTGGCAATGAGGATCTCTTTCTTGCCGGCTTTGAACGCAGCCATCGAGCGCTCCCGGGCCTCCTGGCTCATGTCACCGTGCACGGCAACGGCGGGGAATCCGCGGTCGGAAAGTTCTTCAACCAGGCGCGAGGCGGCACGCTTCGTGCGGGTGAAGATGACCGTCTTGCCACGGCCGTTGGCCTGCAGGATGCGCGCAATCACTTCGTCTTTGTCGAGGGAGTGCGCGCGGTAGACCAGGTGCTTGATGTTGGCCTGAGTGATGCCCTCGTCGGGGTCGGTCGCGCGAATGTGGATCGGCTTGTTCATGAACTTGCGAGCCAGCGAGACAATCGGGCCGGGCATCGTTGCCGAGAAGAGCATGGTGTGACGGTTCTCGGGCACCTGCGAGAAGATCTTCTCGATGTCGGAGAGGAAGCCCAGGTCGAGCATCTTGTCGGCCTCGTCAAGAACGATCTCTTGAACATCCTTGAGGCTCAGCAGGCGCTGGTTGGCCAGGTCGATGAGACGACCGGGGGTGCCGACGATAATCTGAGCACCCGCCTTGATCTGCTCGATCTGACCCTCGTAGGCCTTGCCACCGTAGATCGAGGCAACAGTCGTTGAGCGGTTGCTCGTCGCCAACTCGAGGTCTTCGGTCACCTGCACGCACAGCTCGCGGGTGGGCACCACGATGAGCGCTTTGACGCCCTTCTCGGGGTCTACGCCGAGGCGCTGAACGAGCGGGAGGCCGAATCCGAAGGTCTTACCGGTTCCGGTCTTGGCCTGACCGATGATGTCTTGGCCGCTCAGTGCCAGCGGGATTGTCTGCTCCTGAATCGGGAACGGAGCCGTGATGCCCTTGGACTCGAGTGCAGCAGCGATGTCGGGCTCAATGCCCAGGTCAATAAAAGTCATGTGTGTATGCCTGAATCAGATGAAAAGAGGTCTACGCCCTTTTTCATACCTTCAGGCGCAGGGCCGAGAGTCCAATGCTCGTCGGCAACTCCTTCAGTCTAGGTGTTCTTCGCTCATATGCTCGGATAGGCATAGGCTGGAATGGTGTTCGAGTGGATTCGTAAGCGCCGTGAGCAGGTCACCGCGGCTGTGTTGACACCCCGCAGCCTCGTGCAAGACGACAGCGGAAAAATCGACCTCGCCGACCTCACTCCGGATGCGGTTCCTTACCTCGGCCAGGTGGCCTACTTCGAGCTTGCCGTCTTTGAATCGCTCACTCGCGCGGTGACCGAGGCCCCGAGTCTCGCTGACAAAGAGGGCCTGAGCCAGGTTGCCGGTGAGGCGTTGGCCAAGCACCACGGGCTGGTTGCCATCCTTCGCCAGATGAAGGTTGATCCCGCTGGGGCCATGGCCCCGTTCACCGCCGACATCGACCGTTTTGAATCGCTCACCCAAGGGCGCGACTGGCACGAAACGCTTCTCGGTGTTTACCTGACGGCCGGATTCTTGAACCAGTTCTTCCTCGAACTTGCCGGTGCACTGCCCAAGAAAGACCGGGCAACCGTTCAGGAGATTTTGAAGACGGACCGCACGGCTGAGGTTCTCGTGGCTGCTCTGCGTGCCGGAATCGCCGAAGATCCGAAGCTCGCATCGCGTCTGGCCCTCTGGGGGCGCCGACTGATGGGAGACACACAGCTGGTTGCGCGCAGTGCTCTGCGTTTGTCGGCCGACGGCAGTGACGAATCCAAGCTGGAGCCGGTGTTTACCGACCTGATCGCTCAGCACTCCAAGCGCATGGATATTCTCGGCCTCACGGCCTAGCGCGCTCGCGGGAGCGCAGGCGCAGTCGCTGGTTAGGCGAC
>CAZPVE010000105.1:0-4283 GCA_964589925.1 uncultured Aurantimicrobium sp.
CACCTACCGCATCGCGCCCTGGGCTCGCGGTCAGCTCAAGCAGGAACTGCTCAAACTCAGCTGGCCCGCCGAAGACAACGCGGGATACCGCCCCGGCTCTCCTTATGAAATCAACCTGGACGAGTCCGGCTGGAACCTGCGGCACTACCAAGAGAAGGCGGTCAACAACTTCTTGACTGGCGGATCCGGCGTGGTCGTGCTTCCCTGTGGTGCGGGCAAGACGCTCGTAGGTGCGGGTGCGATGGCCGCGACCAAGACTGACACGCTCATCCTGGTGACCAACACGGTTTCGGCCCGTCAGTGGCGAGACGAGCTCATCAAACGCACCAACCTAACCGCCGATGACATTGGTGAATACTCGGGCTCAGCCAAAGAGGTCAAGCAGGTCACGATTGCGACCTACCAAATCCTCACGGCCAAACGAAAAGGCGAGTTCGCTCACCTCGCATTGCTGGATGCTCTCGACTGGGGCCTCGTCATCTACGACGAGGTGCACCTGCTGCCTGCGCCGGTCTTCAAGCTCACCGCGGAGCTGCAGGCCCGCCGCCGCCTCGGCCTGACCGCTACGCTCGTGCGAGAAGACGGCCGCGAATCCGACGTCTTCAGCCTGATCGGCCCCAAGCGCTTTGATGCCCCCTGGAAAGAGATCGAGCAAGAAGGCTTTATCTCTCCGGCGGTCTGCAAAGAAATTCGGATTGATCTGCCCGACGACGAGCGCCTGCAGTACGCCGCCGCGAGCGACGGCGAGCGCTATCGCATGGCCGCGACAACCCCGAGCAAGCTTCGGGTGGTCAAGCAGTTGATTGCCCAGCACCCGGAAGAGCGCATCCTCGTGATCGGCCAATACCTTGACCAGCTGGCTGAGCTCGGCGAGGCGCTCGGTGTGCCCGAAATCACGGGAGCGACCCCAGTCGATGAGCGCGAGCGACTTTTCCAGGCGTTCCGCGACGGCACAGAGCGAGTCATCGTGGTGAGCAAGGTGGCCAACTTCTCAGTCGACCTCCCCGAGGCCAGCGTCGCAATTCAGGTTTCGGGTGCGTTTGGCTCGCGGCAGGAGGAGGCCCAGCGTCTTGGTCGCTTGCTCCGCCCCAAGAAGAGCGGCTTCAGCGCAACGTTCTATACGCTGGTTGCTCGCGACACGATCGACCAGGATTACGCCCAGAACCGCCAGCGTTTCTTGGCCGAACAGGGTTACGCCTACGAGATCGTGGACGCTCACGCCCTTCCAGAATTAACTCAGTAGATTTTTGCAGACATTCAGACTTCTCTCAGGAAACTGTCAGAGACTGTCACCATGGCAAATCCAAAAATCCTCGTAGTTGATGACGAACCCAACATCCGCGACCTCCTGACGAACACGCTTCGCCACCAGGGCTTCGCCGTTGGAGCCGTCTCGAACGGAGCCGCCACCATCTCGGCGGTTCTCGCAGAAGAGCCCGACCTGATCCTGCTGGATGTGATGCTCCCCGACATGAACGGGTTCAGCGTTACCCAGCGTCTTCGTGCCGCCGGATACTCCTCCCCCATCCTTTTCCTCACGGCCAAGGACGACACCGCCGACAAGATTCAGGGACTCACGGTGGGCGGCGATGACTACGTCACCAAGCCGTTCAGCCTCGAAGAGATCGTGGCTCGCATCCGCGCAATCCTGCGACGCACTCAAGCCCCTCAGGAAGAGGCCATGATTGTCGCCGGCGAGATCACGATGGACCAGGACACCCACGAGGTGAAGGTTGGCGAGCACACGCTCGACCTCAGCCCCACCGAGTTCAAGTTGCTGCGCTACATGATGCTCAACCCGAACCGCGTGCTCAGCAAGGCACAGATTCTCGACCACGTGTGGGAGTACGACTTCAACGGTGACGCGGGAATTGTGGAGTCATACATCTCGTACCTGCGTCGCAAGATCGACCCGATCGCGAGCGAACCTCTCATCCAAACCAAACGAGGTTTCGGGTACATGCTCAGGGTTCCGAAGGCTTAGCCTGACAGAATAAAGGCGTGTTCGCCGGACTTCACGAGAGATGGAACGCCATCTCCCTCAGGACCAAGGTCACATCAGTCACCGTACTGTTGCTGACCTTGGGCCTTTTGGTGTCCGGCATCGGAACGATGGCCATGCTCAAGCCGGCGTTGATTGGCCAGCTGGACAGTCAGCTGCAAGCGGTCAGCGCAGACCTTTCGAAGGTCGTCGACACGAAAGCCTCCACGCTGAGTGCCTCCGGCGCCCCAACCGAGTACTACTACGCCGTATTCGACTCGCTCGGCAATGTCATTCAGCACAACTGGGCCGAGAAGGATTCTTCGGTGCGGCCCGCCATGTCTCCCGGCCCGACCATCGCCGAAACCACCACCCTCGACAGCAAGATTTTTGCCGTTCGCTCCAGCAGTGGGCGCATCCTGTACCACGCAATCGCAATGCCCGTGACGTTCTCCGGAACGGGCGAGCTGGGCACGGTGGTGGTCGCCCTCTCAACAGCGAATGTCGAGCGGTTGCTCACCACGTATTTGTCAATCTTCTTGGGCTTCGGTATCGCCGTAGTCATCTTGGGTGCCCTACTGACGCGGTTCTTGGTCACGACCGCCTTCGCCCCGCTGCGTGAGGTCGAGAAGACAGCTGAGGCCATTGCCGATGGTGACCTGAGCCAGCGTCTGCCCTGGGCAACCCCGAACACCGAAGTCGGCCGACTGAATCGAGCCCTCAACACGATGCTCGGTCGAATCGACCGCGCCTTCAGCGATCGAGCGCGGACCATCGAGCAGATGCGCCGATTCGTCGGAGATGCGAGCCACGAGCTTCGAACTCCCCTGGTTTCCGTTCGCGGCTACGCCGAGCTCTACCGCATGGGCGCCCTGCAAACGCCGGAAGAAGTGGGCCAGGCCATGGAACGCATCGAAGCGGAGGCGATTCGCATGGGTGTTCTCGTCGAAGACCTGCTTGAGCTCGCCCGCCTCGACGAGACTCGTCCCCTTGAGCTGTCGGAGGTAAACCTCACGATCGTCGCGCACGATGCATCGATGGATGCTCGCGCCCAAGACCCCGAGCGAACGGTTCGCGTGGTGAATGTGGACGGCGGCGAGGTGCCCGAGGTAGTCATTCGCGCCGAAGAAAACAAGATTCGCCAGGTCGTCACGAACCTGTTGAGCAACGCAATTCGCTACACCGACAACGGCAGCCCGCTCGAGATCGGGATTGGCGTGAACCCCGCCGGGACTGAAGCGACGGTGGCCATCATCGATCACGGCGAGGGCATCCCCGAGCCCATCCGAGAGAAAATTTTCCAACGCTTCTGGCGAGCTGACAACTCCCGCACGCGCGAAACAGGTGGAAGCGGACTCGGCCTCGCGATCGTTTCCTCGATTGTCGCGGCCCACGCCGGCTCAGTATCCGTGACCGAAACTCCCGGAGGCGGAGCCACTTTCGCCGTGATGCTGCCCGTAGCCGGTCCTCCCCAACACACCCACTAAGGGCGTTTCATCTGTGAAAGCCACACGGGCAACCTCCGACCCGAGTGCGTAGCTATGGTGCGTGCAACACCAACCGTTCACGAAGGACTCCCATGGCTCTGATCAGAATCGACAGCGAGGCGGTCTCATCGGCCGCTCACGCGGTATCCGCCAACATCACCCGCCTGCAGGGTGAGGTGGCAAGCCTGCACACCCAGCTCAGCGGGCTGCAATCCTCGTGGCAAGGCCCGGCAGCGATGGCCTTTCAACACGTGGTGACGCAGTGGCATCACACCCAACAACAGGTAGAACGCGACCTCACCGCAATCACCACAGCCCTCAGCCAGGCAGCCAGGCACTACGCCGACATTGAGGCGGCCACACTCCGCATGTTCAGCGCCCCGTGAGCGAAAAAGACCCAACGCACCACCCTCGCGGTGCACGCGGGCACGAAAAAGGGCCCCCTTTCGGGGGCCCTTTTTGCGTATGTGTGATCCGGACTTAGAAGTCCATGCCACCCGAGGGGTCACCCATCGGAGCAGGTGCACGCTCAGGCTTGTCGGCAACGACTGCCTCAGTGGTGAGGAACAGTGCGGCAATCGACGCAGCGTTCTGCAGAGCTGAACGAGTCACCTTGCAGGGGTCAATGATGCCCTGGGCAACCAGGTCGCCATACTCGTCGGTTGCAGCGTTCAGGCCGTGACCGTTGGGCAGCGAACGCACGCGGTCGACCACAACACCAGGCTCGTGGCCGGCGTTCAGAGCAATCTGACGCAGCGGAGCCTCGATAGCAACGCGAACGATGTTCGCACCCGTTGCCTCGTCACCCTTGAGCT
>CAZPVE010000106.1:0-4219 GCA_964589925.1 uncultured Aurantimicrobium sp.
TAGAGCAAGAGCCTTCTAATCTCTTGGTCGCAGGTTCGATTCCTGCCGGGGGGACGCTTTCAATCCCCCACCAAGGCCTCATACCCAGAGGAAGTTGTCTTCGCTTCCCGGTCGTCAACGTGACGGACTTAACCTGCCGTTCACTTTGGCACAAGCTTCCGGTAAGGCAGACCCCGCAGGATAAACGCGTGTCTGAGCCCACTACAACCACGCCCGAGCGTCGAGTTCTCTCCGCGGGCACCCTCACCACAGGTGACAAGTGGTTCTACCGAATCACCTCTTGGGGTGCAAATTTCGCCTTTGTCCTTGTTGCACTGATCATCATCTTCTTGCTCATTCGCTCGTGGCCAGCACTGCAAAGCCAGGGCCTTGCCTTCGTTTATGGCAACACGTGGGAGCCAACGGCTGAAAAGCCTGTCATGCAGATCGGTCCGATGCTCTGGGGTACGTTCCTTGTGTCACTCCTCGGGCTTGTCATCGCAACACCGATGGCTATCGCGGCCGGTTACCTCATCGAGTTTTTCCTGTCTAACCGCATCAAGGCTGTCGCGACCTCGGTTCTCGACTTCCTCGCTGCCATCCCCTCGGTCATCATCGGCCTCTGGGGTCTCTTCATCTTCACCCCCGTTGTTGCCCAATGGGGACTCATTCTCAACAAGCTCTTCGGTTGGATCCCGATTTTCCACATGAAAGAGCCCGGCCCCGCTGTTTATTCGCCCTGGGTGGGTGGCTTCGTTCTCGCGATCATGATCGTCCCGATTGTTGCGTCCGTCGCGCGTGAGATCTTCAGCCAGCTTGACGCGGGTCTCATCAATGGTGCACTCGCCCTGGGTGGCTCTCGCAACAGTGTCCTGTGGCGGGTCATCCTCCCCACGGCCGGCCCCGGTGTCATTGGTGGAATGCTCCTCGGCTTGGGTCGAGCTATCGGTGAAACGGTTGCCATTCTCTTCGTGATGCAGTTGAGCCTGAAAATCAACTGGTACGAAATCCTCGAGCCCCGTGGTGGCGACGTCGCTTCCTGGATCATGCTCCGCTTTAGCGAAGCTGATGGCCCTGAAATTGAGGCTCTCATCGCTGCCGGTCTTGTCCTGTTTATCCTGACGCTCATCGTCAATGTCCTGGCGAACTTCATCGTCAGCCGTTCAAAGGTGCTCAGCCGATGACCCGCCCCAGCGTTCAACCCTGGCAGAAGCAGAATCGTTCCCTTCGCGGCAGCTACATCGCTGTTGCCCTACTTCCTGCGCTCATCGCGGGAGCGGTATTCGGCTTGGCCCACATCGACTTTTCAGTCGTTCTGCTCGGAATTTTCCTTCCGATCCAGCTCGTTGCCGGAGCAATTCTCGGCTTCCGCGTATTCGGCCGTAAAGGCCTCCAAGACGCCATCCTCATGGTGTTCGCCGTATTCCTGTTCGCGATGGTTGTCATTCTTCTTGCATCCGTCGTGTTCTCAGTCATTCAGTCGGGTATTCAGGCCATGAGCCTGCACTTCCTCTACCAAAACGGCAAGTATCTCGACAACACCTCACCTCTCGACACGGGTGGAATCGGACACGCAATTGTCGGCACCCTGGAGATCGTTTTGGTGACAACCATCATCACGGTGCCACTGGGATTGTCCGTCGCCGTCTACCTCACCCAGTCGCGCGCCAAGCACATTCCTGCGCTGCGCACTGTGGTTCAAGCCCTGAGTGGCCTTCCCTCGGTAGTCGCCGGTCTATTCATCCTGTCGTTCATCATCATTTTCCACCTGGAACGCAGCGGCTTCATGGGTGCACTCGCACTGATGCCCATCATGCTCCCGACCGTCGCCCGCATTGCAGAAGAGTCGCTCAAGCTGGTCCCTGCTGATCTTCGCCTGGGCGCCCTCGCGCTCGGTGCACCCAACTACAAGGCTTTCTTCTCCGTCATTTTGCCTGCCGCGAAGACAGGAATTGTCACGGCAATTCTTCTGGGTGTCGCCCGCATCATTGGAGAAACGGCGCCACTCGTACTTACGACCGCACTCACGAGCGAAACGAACTGGAACATTTTTGCCGGCCCGATTGCAACCCTGCCTACCTACGTTTTTGCCACTCTTCAGTCGGTTTACACCGTAAGTCAGCTCCGCGCTTGGGGAGCGGCTCTCGTCCTACTCCTCCTCGTAGCGATCATCTTCACCACAGCACGCGTACTTTCACGACCCAAGTCATCCAAGAAAGCTAAGGGCAAATAGCATGTCAACTGTTCAGACTGCCTCCACTCTCACCGCCGAAGACATCAGCGTCTGGTTTGGTGAGCGCCAGGTCCTCGAAGGTGTCAACCTCGAGTTCCCTGCCAACAAGGTGACTGCCCTCATTGGCCCCTCGGGCTGTGGCAAATCAACCTTCCTGCGCACACTCAACCGCATGCACGAGCTCATCCCCGGAGCCGGCCTTTCGGGTTCGATCTACCTCGATGGGGAAGACATCTACGGACCTGCAGTTAGCGCTATCGATGTGCGTGTAAAGGTGGGCATGGTCTTCCAAAAGCCGAATCCCTTCCCCACGATGTCCATCCGCGAGAACATCCTCAGCGGCTTGAAACTTTCGGGAACCAAGATTGTTAATGCGGATGAGATTGTAGAAACCTCTCTCAAGCGCGCATCAATTTGGAATGAAGTCAAGGATCGCCTCAACGATCAGGCGCTCTCCCTTTCTGGCGGGCAACAGCAGCGTTTGTGTATCGCTCGTTCACTCGCCATGAACCCCGAGGTTCTCCTCATGGACGAGCCTTGCTCCGCCCTTGACCCCGGATCGACTCGTCGCATTGAGGCCACCATCCAAGAACTCAGCGAGTCGATGACCATCGTCAGCGTCACCCACAACATGCAGCAGGCCCAGCGGGGCGCTGACCAAACCGCATTCTTCCTCGCCGAGGACGGTGCCCCCGCAGGTGTGGTTGAGTTCGGAGCAACGACTCAGGTGTTTGAGAACCCGATCGATGACCGCACCAACGACTACGTCAACGGACACTTCGGTTAAGGTTCTATTCACCTTCACTTCCCTGTGGGTTAAGTGTTATTACACGCCCTGTTCTCGCCTCACCCTTTAGCTATTGGCAAGGCCGGAATCGCCGGCAACAGACTCACATTGGAGAATCAATGCGTAAGACCCTCATTGCAGGTATTGCGGCCGCTGCTCTTGCAGTAACCGTTGCTGCATCGCCCGCAAACGCGGCACAGACCACCATCACCGGTTCGGGCTCGTCATTCGCTGGCAACCTGCTCAGCAAGGCAACCTCGATCTACACCGCCGGCAAGGTCACCTACACCCCGAGCTCCTCGGGTGACGGTCGCACCGCCTTCAAGAACGGTGTCGACGCCTTCGCCATGTCCGACAGCACCTACGCTTCGGGTACTGCCCCTTCGGCCTTCACTTACATCCCTGTCGCTGGTGGTCCTGTTGTATTCGCCTACAACTCGACCAACAAGTTCAAGGGTGCCGACGGCAAGCAGCACTACATGCCCAAGAACCTCAAGATCACCCCTCAGGTTGCTTCTGACATCCTCACCGGTGTTATCAAGAAGTGGAACGACCCCCGAATCAAGGCTCTGAACCCCAAGGCATACCTGCCCACGGCCAAGATTCGCCCTTACTACCGCAACAACAACTCGGGCACCAGCAAGAACCTGGTTACCTACTTCACCAAGAACGGCGTCACCGGCTGGAAGTCCACCATTTCGGGCACCATCCAGAACGACGTTGCTTCGGGCACCATGGCTGGATACGGCACCGACAAGTCGGCAACCATCGCTAAGTCGGTCAAGAACGACGCTTTCGGTTTCGGTTACTTCGACCTCTCGGACGCAGCAACCGTTCCGGTCAACAAGTTCCTCCTCCAGAACAAGCTCGGACAGTTCGTTGCTCCTTCGGTCACCGCTGGCCAGAAGTTCCTCGAGCGCTTCGACGCTAACTCCGACGGCACCGTAACCCTGGACTTCGCTAAGCCGATCCCCGGGGCTTACCAGCTCACCATCCTCACCTACGCGGTTGCTGCTACCACCGGTGCGAACCCCTCGCAGGACGCTGCAAAGCGTGCCGCAGTCAAGAGCTTCCTGACCTACCTGGTCACGAACAAGACTGTTCGCGCATGGGAAGCATCGCACGGTTACGTGCCTCTGACCCTGGGTGTTTACAACACCGCACAGGACAAGATCGCTTTGATCAGCACCAACTAATCACAGCACAATGGGTGAATGGCC
>CAZPVE010000107.1:0-4216 GCA_964589925.1 uncultured Aurantimicrobium sp.
TGCAGCTCGCACGACCGCCGAGCTCATTGACACCCTGCGTCGCGATGCAGACGCCCGCCTCATTTTGATTCGTGCCGGATTGGCCGCCGCTTCAGACGACGCCTTGGCATTCTTTTCGGGCCCCGATGTTGCCGAGGGAACGCCCCTGATCTACCTCGGTCGAGACATCGACGACGGTGCTCCCTACCTCGCGGCCGTCATTGACTCCGATGCGGACCTTCAGGGTGCGGCTGCAGGCCTGACCGACGCGGATTGGCGCGACCTCCGAGTGATCGGAACGGCTCTCAGCCCGCGCGACTCTGGCCTCTTCACCCAGGCGCTAGCCATGGCCAATTGGCATGCCGTGCACGGGCACTCGCCCTCCACCGGCTCGCAAACCGTCCCCGGTGAATCGGGATGGGTGCGTCAGGCCGTTGCCGATGAGTCGCGCGTCTTTCCCCGCACCGACCCGGCGATCATCGTGCTGGTCACCGATGCCCACGACCGACTTCTTTTGGGCAACAACGCCCTCTGGGAACCCAACCGCTTCTCGCTGTTGGCCGGCTACGTGGAGCCTGGCGAGTCCCTCGAAGCCGCCGTCGTGCGTGAGGTTTTTGAAGAGAGCGGTCTGCGCGTCGAGAATCCGGAATACCTCGGCTCGCAGCCATGGCCTTTCCCGGCCTCGATCATGCTCGGCTTCCGGGCGGAACTTGCACCGGGCCAGCATCCTGACGACCATGCCGCCGACGGGGAAGAGATTCTGTCGGTGCGTTGGTTCTCTCGCGAGGAGCTCAAGGCGTCGCTCGAGGAGATCAAACTGCCCGGCCGTGTTTCCATCGCTCGGGCGATGATCGAGCATTGGCTGGGTGAGCCCATCGACCAAGACGCTGTGTGGACGGCTCGTCGATGACGCGCATCCCCACCGCCGACGAGATTCTTGCGGCGCTTGATGATGAGCAGCGCATCGTGGCCGAGACGACGCGTGGCCCGGTCCGTGTTCTCGCGGGTGCCGGCACCGGAAAAACTCGCGCCATTACCCACCGAATTGCCTTTGGCGTGGCAACGGGCGTGTATGCCGCTGACAAGGTTCTTGCGCTGACTTACACCAACCGCGCTGCGGGGGAAATGCGCACCCGCCTGCGCCATCTGGGGGCAGGCTCTGTCACCGCTCAAACCTTCCACGCCAGCGCCCTACGCCAAATCGGGCATTTTTGGCCGCAACTCACCGGCGGCAGCACCCCTCAGATTCTCGAGAGCAAGGCTCGCGCCCTCTCTGAAGCCGCAAAGATGTCTGGTCTCAAAGCCGATACGGCCACGTTGCGCGACCTGGCAGCCGAGATTGAGTGGCGCAAGTATTCCAACCTGACCATCGACCAGTACGCGGTGAAGGCTCGGTCGCGCACGATGCCCGGCGGACTCACGGTCGACGAAGTCATCAGCGTGAGCAAGGCCTACGAGCAGCTCAAAGACGACCGTGCCCAGATTGATTTTGAGGATGTTCTGCTGCTGTGTGCCGGTCTTCTCGAGTCTGAGCGCAGCGCCCTCATGGAGGTGCGTGACCGGTATCGGTTCTTCGTCGTTGATGAGTACCAGGACGTCTCGCCGCTGCAACAGCACCTGCTCGACCTCTGGCTCGGGGACCGTCAGGAACTCTGCGTGGTGGGTGACGCCAGCCAGACCATCTACTCATTCACCGGGGCGACCAGCCACTACCTGCTCAACTTCACCGACCGGTTCCCACAGGCGCAGACTGTTGAGCTCGATCGCAGTTATCGCTCTACGGGCGCCATTGTCGGCACGGCAAACGCGCTGATGCGAGACCGCGCCGGGGCCCTCGACTTGCACTCCACGCGTGAGGCTGGCGCGACACCGACTGTCAACACCTACCCGACGGAACAGGCCGAGGCTCGAGCTGTAGCAGCCAACATTGCTGAGTCGATTGCCGGCGGAGCTGCGCCCGAGTCCATTGCTGTGTTGTTCCGCATCAATGCGCAGTCGGCGGCCCTCGAGCAAGCTCTCGCCGATGTTGGAGTCAGCTACCACGTGCACGGAGCGACGCGGTTTTATGACCGGCCCGAGGTTAAGCAGGCCATTCTGGCTTTGCGCGGAGCATCGGTTGTCACGCGCGATGCCCCCCTCTTTCAGCAGGTCAGTGACGTGCTGCGCGAACTGGGTTGGACCCAGGAACCGCCCGAAGCCCTCGGCGCCGTTCGTGCCAAGTGGGAGTCACTCAACGCGCTCATGGCGTTGGCTGACCAGGCGTCGCCCGCGCTTTCGTTCCGTGACTTCACAACCGACCTGCTGGCCCGGCAGGAGGCTCGTCATGAGCCCACGATTCACGCGGTCACGCTCGCCTCGATTCACTCCGCCAAGGGTCTTGAGTGGGACTCGGTCTACATCGTTGGCCTCACCGAGGGGATGCTCCCCATCAGCTACGCCAAAGACCTCGAGGCCGTCGCTGAAGAACGCCGCCTGCTGTACGTGGCGATGACTCGTGCTGGGCAATCGTTGAGTTTGTCGTGGGCGGCGCAGTCAGGCGCCCACGCTAAGCCGCAACAGCCGTCGCGTTTTCTCGCAGAGCTTGGCACGAGCATCGCGAGCAGTGCGAAGCCAGCCCGCTTGTCCACTGGCCTGTAGCCGAATCCAGCTCGAGGTATTCCCCGGGCGGCATATGCCGGTTGCCGGTCTCGCCATCCACGATTCGTGCCACCCGGGCGGCAATTTCGCAACTCACCAGGTCGGTGGCTCCGCCCGAAGGTTTGCCCGCCAACTGTGACAGCATGGCCACTCTGGCAGGGTCGGCATCCACGCTCGACATCTCGACGCAGGCCAGACAGGGGCCGGATCCCGCCCGCACAAGTGGGCCAACGCGCGCCTCGCGATCACCAACGACGACCGCGAGATGAGGAATCTCGCGACGAAGCCACACCCCACTTCGTGCCGGGGAAATGACAAACTCGCCCACGATTACAACCAGGTCAGGCCGCCAGGGTTTTGTCGCGTGCTCCTGCTTTGATCGGCGCGCGGTCGGGATGCGGCGGTCAGGTGCGAGGCGCTCGTGGTCGACGCTCTCAGCGTTAACGGCTCGCACGTCGCATTGTTCGCGCAGAACGCGCGCAATCCACTCGGCGGTGACACCCGTGCCGTCGATGCCCACTTTGATTCTGGGGTTCGCTTCGGCCACGAGCGCTGGGCGCAGTCGCTCGACAAACGCGTCGCAGAAAGACCGACTCACACTCAAAGTCACGGCCAATCCGGCGAGGGCCGTCTCATTCACCCCACTTCGCAGAGCCACCAGCAGGTGCTCCTCAATAGCCGTCACCTCGGTCGCTACGACCGCACGTGGAAAACCAATTTGAATCGAAGTGGGCGTTCGCCAGACGAGCGAGAGAGTGGGGTCGATGCGCATCATGCGCGGCATCGTGCCACAGGGCAACTAAACGGGCTGATCGCCATCCACAGGGCCGTCGCCCGCGTCATCCGAGGGAGCGGTGCCAAAGTCTTTGCCGTCGAGCAGGTCTTGCAGGGCGCGATCCATCTCGTCAGGTTCGGGCACAATGCCGGCGGCTTCGCCCTTGAGTCGAGCGATGAGAGCGTCGGGGTTGTCGAGGTCGTCTGCGGTGGGCATCACGTCAGGATGCGCCCACAGGCTGTCGCGCAATTCCGCTCCCACTTCGGCGGTGAGGCGTGCCCACATCTGCGAGGCTTCGCGCATCCGTCGTGGGCGCAACTCCAACCCAACGAGGGAGGCAAAAGCCGATTCTGCAGGCCCGCCGGATGCGCGGCGCCGGCGAACCGTTTCACCGATGGCGCTCGCGCGGGGGAGTCTGGCCACCGCGGCTTCGGTCACCACATCCACCCAGCCTTCGATGAGTGCGAGCTGGGTTTCGAGGCGAGCTAGCGCGGCCATCTGAGCCTCGGTCTTGGGTGGAATCAACGCACCCGAGGTCATGGCATCGCGCAGGTCGTCGGGGTTTGCCGGGTCGAAGTTGCCAGCGACCTCTTCAAGCGCTGACATATCGATTGAGATTCCGCGGGCAAAGTCGGTGATGGCCGACAGCAGGTTGAGGCGCAACCAGCGAGCGTGCCGGAACAGTCGCGCGTGGGCGAGCTCGCGCACCGCGAGGTAAATCTGAACCTGATCCATGGGGATGTCGAGACCCTCGCCAAACTCCGACAGGTTTTGCGGCAAGAGCGCGGCTTGGCCATCCGCCAGAAGCGGAATGCCCACGTCGCC
>CAZPVE010000108.1:0-4172 GCA_964589925.1 uncultured Aurantimicrobium sp.
CCGATCGGCGGAGCTGCTTGGTGACCTCGGGGAAAGATCGAGGCGGAATCGAAAGGTAGAAAGCGTGGTTGCCCATCGTTCCACGCTTTTCATCAAGCTCGTGAATCGTGGCCTTCAGGCGATCAAAGGCCGCGTCGTCGTCAAACGTTCCTTGAACAAAACGAATGCCCTTTGCGAGCTGTTGCCAGACGTCCTCGCGAAATTCGGTGCGTGCGTATTTCCTGACTGCGTCGTGGACCTCTTGAGCGAAGTCCTCGTGTTCCCACTCGCGACGGGCAAATCCGACCAGGGCGAAGCCCGGCGGCAACAGGCCACGGTTTGCCAAGTCGTACACAGCGGGCATCAACTTTTTGCGCGACAAATCTCCTGTGACGCCAAAGATGACGAGGGAGCACGGGCCGGCGATTCGGTTGAGTCGGCGGTCTTCCACAACCCGTAAGGGGTTGTGGCCTTGAGAAATCTCTACAGGAGACATAGTCCTTTTCAGGGTCTAGTTGAAAGCTTCGAACAGCTCGGAGAGGTCTTCGATGCCAGCAGGAAGCGTGAGGGTAAGAACTGGTCGACCGTGTTCCGCCAGCACATTTGCGTCGCCGGCTGCCTGGGCGGCGATCAGCTGCCCAAAGGTGAAAGGTCGCTCCGGAATGTGCAGGTCGACCCCAGGCATCTGAAGAATCTGGATAAATGCGCCGACGGCCGGTCCGCCCTTGTGGAATTGGCCGGTCGAGTGAAGGAATCGAGGACCCCAACCAAACGTGACCGGTCGTCCCGCGCGAGCTGCGACCAAGTCACGAACTCCAGAGAGCTGAGGAAGATCGACGCGATCGACGTAAGCCTGGATGGAAACATATCCGTCCTCAGGAACGGTCGAGAGAAGCCCAGTGACCGCCTCACGCAACGACAGTGCGGTATCCAAGAAATCACCGTGGGCACGCACCTCAACGCCACTGACGACGAAGAGGGGATCGGTGGGTGCCGGTCGATTGTCGAGAAGTGCACGTGCCGCAACCTTGGCCGATTCAACGTCAGGCTGGTCGAATGGGTTGATGCCGAGCAAGAGCCCAGCAACACTCGTGGCGTATTCCCAAACGAGGAACATGGCACCCAGCGTGCCGCTGATCAAGATCTCGCCCTCGTGACGGTCGTGCTGGAGGAGGTGGTGCGCGTGGGCGTCATCAACGAGACGCACAATCTGCAAATCGGCAGGCTTGAGCGTGAGCTCTGGGCTGACGATATCGAGTACTACGGGAAGGACACCCTTGCCTTCTTTACCAGTGGACTCGGCAACGAGCTGTTCCACCCAGTCCGGGAAGCCAACAAGGTGCGTGCCATCAGTGACGAGGCCAATCTTGGGGGTGTGCGCGATTGACTTTGCGATCGCAGCCCCGAGGATGAGGCCGGGGTTGTCTTCGTGGTCGATAGCGCATTCGAGAGCTGCGGCTTCCGCTTCATCCAAGATTTCAGCGATGTCGACCCCGGCAAGCCCAGATGGAACGAGACCGAAAGCCGTCAGTGCAGAGAAGCGTCCGCCAACGTTGGGGTCAGCGTTGAATACGCGGTAACCGGTTTCGCGAGCGAATGCGTCAAGGGGGGAACCGGGATCGGTCACGACGACGATGCGTTCGGTCGGGTCGATACCGGATGCTTCAAATGCAGCGTGGAAGATGCGGCGCTGACTGTCCGTCTCAACGGTCGATCCCGACTTACTCGAGACGACCAGAACTGTGGATTCAAGCCCCTCGTTGAGCGCTGAGAAGATTTGACCGGGTTCAGTGGAGTCCAGGATGGTCAGGTCAGCACCTGCAGTTTGGGTAATAACTTCGGGGGCAAGTGAGCTTCCGCCCATTCCAGCCAGGATGACGTTGGTCACGCCCTTGGCATGCAACTGCGATCGAAGTTCGACGATTTCTTCGACCAGCGGGCGTGAGATGCTGACCGATTCAACCCATCCCAAACGGATGCTGGCCTCGGCCTCAGCAGCCGCGCCCCAGAGCGTTGGATCCTGGTCGGTGATGCGTGACGCCACCAAATCGCCCACCAGCTGGGGGACATGTGCGTCCACGGCTGCCGCCGCCGCGCCTGAAACGTGAATACGGACGCTCATCGCGAGGACTCCAATGCTGCGGTGACCGTCTCGAGGAGTTCTCCCCACGAGACGATGAACTTATCGACGCCCTCGCGCTCCAAGAGGTTGGTGACGTCAGCGAAGTCCACGCCTACAGCTGCAAGTCCTGCAAAGACAGCGTGAGCATCTGAGTAGTTTCCGGTGATGGTGTCGCCCGAGACGACGCCGTGATCAGCCGTGGCGAGCAAGGTCTTTTCAGGCATGGTGTTGACCACACCGGCAGCAACGAGCTCCGTGACGTAAAGGGTGTCGGGAAGTGCCGGGTCTTTGACACCAGTCGATGCCCACAGTGCGCGCTGCGCGTTGGCCCCAGCGGCAATGAGAGCCTGGGCGCGGGCAGTGGCGAACTTCTTTTCAAAGAGTTCGTAAGCCAGTCGAGCGTTGGCCAAGCCTGCCTTGCTCTGAAGAGCCAGAGCCTCGGGGGTGCCAATGACTGCAAGGCGCTTGTCTACCTCGGTGTCAACACGAGAGACAAAGAACGACGCCACGGAGTGGATGGTCGACAGGTCGATCCCTGCAGCCTGAGCCTTCTCCAGGCCCGCCAAGAAGGCGTCGATGACGAGCTCGTAGCGCTCGAGCGAAAAGATGAGAGTCACGTTGACACTGATACCCGCACCAATGACATCCGTGATCGCTTCGAGCCCGGCAATGGTGGCGGGAATCTTGATGAGCGCGTTGGGCTCGTTAACCTTGGCCCACAGGCGCTTCGCCTCATCTACGGTTGCTGCGGTGTCATGTGCGAGCGTCGGCGAGACTTCAATGGAAACGCGACCGTCAACGCCGTGCGTGGCGTCAAAGATGGGACGGAAGATTTTGCACGCATCGGCAACATCATCCGTGGTGATTTCGAACACTGCTTCGTCGGCGTTTAGTCCGCGAGCAGCGAGAGCTGCCACCTGGGGAGCGTAGGAAGCGCCATCGGTGAGAGCACCGGCAAAGATTGACGGATTCGTCGTCACACCAACGACGTTGACCGTGTCGACGAGCTTCTGCAGGTTTCCTGAGGTGATGCGCTCGCGCGACAGGTCGTCAAGCCAGATGCTGACGCCAGCAGCAGACAGTGCAGCGGTGGGGGAGTTAGCCATGGTTTTCCTTTGATAAAAATGTTTAGTTTGCGAGTGATTCCTGAGCAGCGGCAACAACGTTCTCCACTGTCATGCCAAACTCACGGAACAGGGTCTTGTAGTCGGCGGATGCACCGAAATGTTCAATTGAAACGCTGCGGCCCCGTGAACCTACGATCTTGTCCCAAGTCAGGCTCACGCCGGCTTCGACGGACACGCGAGCGGTTACATCGCTTGGCAGCACGCTCTCGCGGTACGCCTCAGACTGCTCAGCGAACCACTCGAGGCAGGGAGCCGAAACAACGCGAGCCTGGATGCCCTGAGTTGCGAGCTCCTGACGAGCTGCGACCGCAAGCTGAACCTCGCTACCGGTGGCAATGAGGATCACGTCTGGCGAACCATTTGCTGCATCGACCAAGACATAAGCACCCTTGGCGGTCTCACGAGCGTGTGCGAAGGTCTCTCCCGAGGCGACAGAGTCACCGCGCTCAAAAACAGGAACGTTTTGACGCGTCAGCGCGATACCTGCGGGTCCGCCGCGACGCTCCAGGATTGTCTTCCAGGCGTAAGCCGTCTCGTTCGCGTCAGCAGGGCGCACCACATCCAGATTGGGGATGGCTCGAAGAGTCGCAAGTTGTTCGATGGGCTGGTGTGTTGGGCCATCTTCACCGAGGGCGACAGAGTCGTGCGTCCAAACGAAGATTGACGGCACGTTCATGAGGGCAGCCAGACGAACTGCCGGGCGCATGTAATCGCTGAAGATTAGGAATGTGCCACCGTATGCTCGGGTCTTTCCATGCAGCACAATTCCGTTGAGAATGGCGCCCATCGCGTGCTCGCGAATACCGAAGTGGAGCACTCGACCGTACTGGTCACCCGTCCACTCGTGCGTCGACCACTCCGCCGGAACAAATGACTTCTCTCCGTTGAGCGTGGTGAGGTTCGACTCAGCGAGGTCGGCAGAGCCACCCCAGAGTTCTGGGAGC
>CAZPVE010000109.1:0-4090 GCA_964589925.1 uncultured Aurantimicrobium sp.
TCGAGGCGGCCCCATCGGATTCTGAACCGATCATCGTCACTAACATCGCGGTTCGTTCGCTCTGTGAACACCACCTGATGCCGTTTATCGGCCACGCCCACGTTGCGTATGTGCCGGGAAAATTCGTCACCGGTCTGGGCAAGCTCTCACGCGTTGTTGAGACCGTTGCGGCCAAGCCGCAGATTCAGGAACGCCTGGGCGAAGAAATCGCGGAGGTCTTGAATACCGGGCTCGGCGCCACGGGTGTGCTCGTTGTGCTCGACATGGCGCACCAGTGCGTTACGGCTCGCGGGTCACGCCAGGTCGAAAGCCGCACGGTCACCGTCGCCTCCCGAGGTTCGCTTTCCGAGCCTTCCGCACGGGCTGAGATCATCACCCTGATTGGTGAGGGCCGTGGCTAGCCGCACGCTCATCATGGGCGTGCTCAACGTGACGCCGGATTCGTTCAGCGATGGCGGTCGCTATCTGGATACCGCCGCGGCGATCGAGCACGGCATGGCGCTCGCCGAAGCCGGTGCCGACATCATCGACATTGGTGGGGAGTCAACCCGCCCCGGTGCGCTTCGAGTCAGCCCACAAGAGGAGCAGGCCCGCGTCGTGCCGGTTATCGGAGCGCTCACTCGCAACGGCGTGACCGTCAGCATCGACACCATGAATGCCGCAACAGCAATCTTTGCCGTCGAGAGCGGCGCCACCTACGTGAACGACGTCTCGGGCGGGCTTGCCGATTTCTTTATGGCCAAAGCGGTTGCCGCTACGGGTGCCACGTTCATCGCTAGCCACTGGCGTGGGCAATCGGCCACCATGGATTCGCAGGCCATCTACAAAGATGCGCCTTCCGACATCACCCGCGAACTGCAACAGCGCGTGGATGCCCTCCTGCAAGACGGCATTGATGCCAGCAAGCTCATCCTCGATCCCGGCCTGGGCTTTGCCAAGAGTGAGGCGCACAACTGGCAGATGCTTGGCCGCCTCGACGAGCTGATGTCCCTCGGCTACCCCTTGCTGGTGGGTGCGTCACGAAAGCGATTCTTGAGCGCCCTGCTGCCCGATGACGCATCCCTCGAAGAGCGAGACAACGCCACGGTTGCCGTGAGCGTGTTGTCGGCCAATGCCGGCGTCTGGGGCGTGCGAGTGCACGACGTCGCACGCACCCACGCCGCTCTCCGCGTGCTGGAATCGTGGAACAACGGGGCCGCTCGTCCCGATGCTGTTGCACGAGCACAGTTCTCGAGCGTGCGTCAGGAAGCACGCGCTCGTTCGGAAGCGTTGGCCGCGGAGATTCGCGATCTGACATTTGACTTTGACGCCGAGCTCGCAATCGCGCGCGAACTGGCCGTGGAGGAAATGGCTCGAACCAGTGCCGTGGCGAGCCTGCGCGCTGAGGCGCGGGCTCTCGAGCTGGCCGAACAGCAGGCCCGCCTCGAGGCAGCTGCGGCGCAGACGGCCCGAGCGGCCGAAGCGGCGGGCGGTGACCATGTCTGATCGCATCGTTCTGACGGGGCTGCAAGCCACGGGCCATCACGGCGTTCTCGAGCAGGAGCGTCGCGACGGCCAAGCCTTTATTGTTGACGTCACCCTCGAGGTAGACACTCGTGCGGCCGCTCGCAGCGATGACGTCGCCCACACCGTGAATTACGCCGAGGTTGCCGAGCGCGTTGTGGCCCACATTCAGGGCGAGCCCGTCAACCTCATCGAAACGCTGGCCGAGCGCATCGCCACCGACCTTCTCGGGCTCTACCTGGTTAACGCCGTCGAGGTTGCGGTGCACAAGCCGCACGCCCCGATCGAGGCAACCTTCGCCGATGTCAGCGTGAGCATCCGCAGGGAGCGCTCGTGAGCGCGGGCGTTCGCACCACCCCGGCCGTGATTGCCTTGGGCAGCAACCTCGGTGATCGGCAGGCCACGCTGGCCTCGGCCATTGCGGCATTGGATGCGCATCCGCAGATCTCGGTAGTTTCCGCCTCGTCCCTCTATGAGTCGGCCGCCCTCAAGCCCGCCGGCATCGACCCGAGCGCCCCGGAGTATCTGAACGCCGTTGTTACCGTGACGACCGAACTTGAGCCCCAGGAGCTGCTCGAGGCGCTCATGCAGATTGAGCGCGACCACGGGCGCGAGCGCACGGAGCGATGGGGTGACCGCACGCTGGATCTCGACATCATCGATTTTGACTCCCGGGTGATTGAGACCGAATCCTTGAGCCTGCCCCATCCCCGTGCTCACGAACGTGCATTTGTGCTTACCCCCTGGGCCGAGGCGGATCCCGCCGCGACCCTCGGCGGAGCATCCGTCGTGGCCTTGGCGGAGGCAACAGCCGGCGAACTGAACCTCGCAGGGGTGCTGCGATGAAACGCACGACAGCGTTCCCTCTGATTGCACTCGGTCTCGGTGGCGCGGTGGTCACATACCTGCTCGAGCTCTTCCTGCAAACGTCCGGCGCGCCCGCGATACTGCCCCCCTATTCGCTCTCCATCACGCTGGTGGGTGTGGCTATCGCAGTCATTGCGCTGGCCGTGCCGGTTCGACGCCTCATCACCGGCAAGCGCAAGGAGCCGCTCAACCCCTTCTATGCCGTTCGTGTGGCTGTGCTCGCCAAGGCCTCGTCTCACGCCGGCGCCTTGCTTCTCGGTGTAGGCGTGGGTCTCACCGTGTTCCTGCTTGCCCGCCCCATCGCACCGAGTTGGGATCTGCTCGGCCGAGCCCTAGCCGACCTCGTTAGCGCCGCTATTGTGTTGAGCGCCGGGCTTATTGCTGAACGCATGTGTCAGTTGCCACCCGACGACACAGACAAGGAGAGCGTCGGTGACCCAACCGCACGAGCGTGATGGTCGACTCTCGGTCGGCATCATTGGCGCGGGTCGCGTCGGTCCTGTTCTCGGATTAGCCCTCGCCGGAGCAGGGCACCGAGTCGCGGCCATCTCTGCCATCTCTCAGGAGAGCCGCGATCGCGCTGAGGCACTGTTGCCCGAGGTTCCGGTTCTCGATACCCCCGGTGTGGTCGCCGCGTCGGAGCTCGTGTTGTTGGCCGTTCCTGATGACCAGCTCGAGTCGCTCGTCTCGGGTCTCGCCGCCACCAACACCTGGCAACCCGGACAGATTGTGGTGCACACGTCTCCCGCGCACGGCATTGGTGTGCTGCAGCCGGCAATCGCGGCCGGGGTCATCCCGATCGCTCTGCACCCGGCGATGTCGTTCACGGGCACGAGCGTGGATGTTCACCGCCTCACCGATTGCTACGTCGCCGTCACGGCCCCCGCGCCCGTGCTGCCCATCGGGCAGGCGCTCGCCGTCGAACTGGGCGCAGAGCCCATCGTGGTGCCCGAGGCCAAGCGCGAGGCTTATGCCGAAGCGATCGCTACCGCGTCACAGTTCTCCGCCGCGATTGTGGCGCAGGCCAGCGGATTGCTCGCCGAAATTGGCGTCGAGCGCCCGGGGCGCATCCTGGCACCGCTGATCCGCTCGGCGGTCGACAACGCTCTGGCGAGCCAAGGCGACGTCTCGCGCCTGCTCTACTCCGACATCGAAGAAGACCTCACGTGACCACCGCCCTGGTCGCCACGATGGGCGCACTTCACGAGGGGCACCTCGACCTGGTTCGCCGAGCAACGGAGTTGGCCGATCGTGTTGTTGTCTCGATCTTCGTGAACCCCACGCAGTTTGGCCCGAGCGAAGACTTCGACAAATACCCGCGCACCCTCGAAGCCGACCGCGCGCTACTCGCCCCGTTCAACGTTGAGGTTTTCGCCCCGACGGTCGACGAGGTGTATCCGCCCGACTCGACGGTGGTCACCCAGCGTCACGCCGGCCCGGCTGCAGCGAGCTTCGAAGGGGCAACTCGCCCCACTCACTTTGACGGCATGCTCACGGTGGTTGGCCGCCTGTTCGATCTGGTCAAACCCGATGTCGTCCTGTTTGGCCAAAAGGATGCGCAGCAGGTCTTCCTCGTGCGCGAACTCGTCGCGCAGGCCTACCCGCACATCCGTCTTGAGGTTGTGCCCACAAACCGTGAGGCCGATGGTCTCGCCCGGTCCAGTCGAAACCGATACCTGTCGGCTGACGAGCGCATGCATGCCCTCGTGCTGAGCCGGGC
>CAZPVE010000110.1:0-4080 GCA_964589925.1 uncultured Aurantimicrobium sp.
GGAATGGTCTGCCGCCAAGAGCAAGGCTCGTCGTGCTGTTCTCGACATTGCCGTGGAACTCGTCAAGCTGTACTCGGCTCGCACCGCCAGCAAGGGATTCGCATTCTCACCTGACACCCCGTGGCAGCGTGAACTTGAAGAAGCATTCCCGTATGTGGAGACGCCCGACCAGTTGAACACCATCGACGAGGTCAAAGCTGACATGGAGCGCAGCATCCCCATGGATCGCCTCATCTCGGGTGACGTGGGCTTTGGCAAGACCGAAGTGGCCGTTCGAGCCGCGTTCAAGGCCGTGCAAGACGGCAAGCAGGTGGCCATTCTCGTGCCCACGACCCTGCTCGTGCGTCAGCACTTTGAGACCTTCGCCGAGCGATTCGCTGGCTTCCCGGTGCACCTTCGCGCCCTCAGTCGTTTCCAGTCAGAAAAGGAATCGAAAGAGACACTCGCCGGACTCGTCGACGGCACCGTGGATGTCGTCATCGGCACCCACCGTCTGCTCGCCAAAGACATCGCGTTCAAGGACCTCGGCTTGGTGATCATCGATGAAGAACAGCGGTTCGGCGTTGAGCACAAGGATGCGCTCAAGAAACTCAAGACGAACGTCGACATTCTGGCCATGAGTGCAACACCGATTCCTCGAACTCTCGAGATGGCTGTCACGGGAATCCGCGAGATGTCGACACTGGCCACCCCGCCGGAAGATCGCCACCCGATCCTTACCTTTGTCGGGCCCTACTCCGAGAAGCAGGTAGCGGCGGCGATTCGCCGAGAGCTGCTGCGAGAAGGCCAGGTCTTCTTCGTGCACAACCGCGTCTCGAGCATCAATCGTGTGGCGGCCCAGCTTGCCGAACTCGTGCCCGAGGCCCGCATCGCCGTGGCCCATGGGCAACTCGGCGAGCACCAACTCGAGCAGGTCATTGTCGACTTCTGGGAACGCAAATTCGACGTGCTGGTGTCGACGACGATCATCGAGACCGGTATCGATATCGCCAACGCGAACACGCTCATCATTGACCGGGCCGACAAATACGGCCTCAGCCAGTTGCATCAGCTGCGCGGTCGTGTGGGCCGTGGCCGTGAGCGCGCCTATGCCTACCTTCTCTACGACCCCGAAACCCCGCTTTCTGAGACGGCGCACGATCGACTCGCGGCGCTCGCGGCCAATAACGAGCTCGGGTCGGGCATCCAAATTGCGCTCAAAGACCTCGAGATTCGTGGTGCGGGCAACCTTCTCGGCGGTGAGCAGTCGGGTCACATTGCGGGGGTTGGGTTCGACCTGTACCTGCGCATGATCGGCGAAGCCGTGGCCGTATTCCGCGGTGACGTTGCCGAGGGACAGAACGAGCTCCGCCTCGAAATCCCGGTGGATGCGCGCATCCCCGAGTCGTATGTCGACAGCGAGCGTCTGCGTCTCGAGGCGTATCAAAAGCTTTCGGTGGCCAGCTCGCCCACCTCGACTCCCGACCAGGTCGACCTGGTTCGTGACGAGCTCGTCGACCGTTATGGTGAACTGCCCGAGCCAGTGTCAACGCTGCTCGATGTCTCGCGTCTGCGCCGTCGTGCCTACAAGGCCGGGCTCAGTGAGGCCGTCGTCATGGGGCCGAACCTGCGCCTGACGCCACTCGAACTGCCCGACTCTCTGCAGGTGCGCTTGCAACGTCTCTACCCGGGGGCGAAATACGTGGCGGCAGCTCGCGTCGTCACCGTGCCACTCCCGGCCGAAGGAACCGACCTCGTGGCGTGGGTGGGCGCTCTATTCGACGCGCTGCTCCCGGCGGCCGACCCGAGCACGCCACGCGACGAGGCTGCCACCAACCAGAATTGAAATCGCCGATCCGCTGAGCACCGCCAGCACGCACTGATCGCGCACTTCGGGCTCATTCACAAAGGCAAGCTCGTTCATCAGCAGTGACACGGTGAATCCGATGCCGGCAACTGCCGAGACTGTGATGAGGTCCCAGCCCAGCACCGCCTTGCTGCGATCGGCAAAGCGACCCACGAGGGTTCCGGCAATTGAGATCCCCAGAATCTTTCCGACGGGCAAGGCAATCACGATTGCCCAGAACGCGACGTTGAGTTCAGAGAGTTTGACGTGGGGAAAAACGACGAGCGCTGAAATGAATGCAAACAGCGGCAAGATGAGTGCATTGCTCCACGGCATCAGCGAGTGCGCCGCGCGACCGGCAACCGCGGGAGCCAGAACGAGTCCGAGCGCGACTCCGGCAATCGTGGCGTGCACGCCCGAGACAAGCACGAAGCTCCAGGTGAAGAACGCCAGCAGCACCAAAATCAGATTGCGCAAGCCGGTCAATCGCTGCATCTTGCCGGTTAGCCAAAACGCAGCGAGGGTCACGGCGGCAGCCCCTAGCCAGACAAAATCAATGTGGCTGGTGAACACAACGGCGATGATCAGGATGGCGATGAGGTCATCCAAAACGGCCAGCGCGAGCAAAAAAACGCGGATGCGCTTGGGCAGGTTCTTGCCCACGAGGGCAATCAACCCGAGCGAAAACGCGATGTCGGTAGCGGTGGGGACAGGCCATCCGTTCGGCTCGCTGGCTCCGGCGATGGTGAAGTAGATCAGGGCGGGAGCGAGCACGCCACCGAGCGCGGCAATCGCCGGGGCGAGTGCCTTGGCAGGGGTGTTGAGGTCGCCCACGGTGAACTCTTGGCGCAGTTCGACCGCGACGATAAAGAAGAACACGACGAGCAGGCCGTCGGTCACCCAGTGCGCAAAGCTCAGGTTGAGAACGTGCAGGGGGGTGGAGCCGTGGGCATTGAAGAAGGCGATGACATCGGGTCCAATCGTCGAGTTGGCGACGACCAGGCCAAGGACTGCCGCGACAGCGAGGGCAATCGCAGAAAATCGCTCCGAGCGAAAGAATTTCACCGCATCAGCCTAGGCGCGGGCGTGCTTTTCGAGGAACTCGTAGACCTCCACCGGGTCGACGCCAGGGAATGATCCGCTGGGGAGTGGGGCGAGCACGTATGGGTTGAGTCGCGCCGACGGCCACACCTTGCCCGCCCAGCGCTCTGCCTGTTCCTCCAGCGGCGTTCGGCAGCACGTGGGATCCGGGCAGGTCGACACTTGCCGGTTGTTGGTGTCGCGACCTCGGAACCATTGTGCCTCGTCAAACGGAACGCCCACGCTGATGGAGAACTCATCCGTCTCGCCCTTACCGGTCTGGGTGCTGTCCCAAAAGGTTCCGGACGGGGTATCGGTGTACTGGTAGAACTCGGTGGTGCGGTTGGTGCGCTCGAAGGCTGTTCGGGCGGGCCACTTGCGGCAAACCTGCTGGCCTTCAATTGAGCCGTGGGCATCGGCCGGAATCGCCAATCCGTCGTTCTGATAGCCGCGGAACAAGCCACCGTCGTCATTGATTCGCAAGAAGTGGCAGGTCAAGTCGAGGTGTGAGGTAGCCAGATTGGTAAAGCGCAACGCGGCGGCCTCGTGGGTCACGCCGAATGCGTCTCGAAAATCCTCGATGGCAATGTCGCGGTCTTTCTTCGCTTCGCGCAGGAACGCAACGGATGCCGTGATCGGCATCAGACATGCAGCGGCGAAGTAGTTAATCTCGAGGCGCTGGCGCAAAAAGTCGGCATAGTTCTTGGGCTGCTGGTGGTCGAGCAGGCGGTGAGCAACAGCCTGGAGAGCCATGGCTCGCAGTCCGTGACCGCCGGGAATCGATGCCGGGGGGATGTAAATGCGTTTGTTTTCGAAGTCGGTCACACTTCGTGCGGAGTGAGGCAGATCGTCAACGTAGATCAGCGTGAAGCCGGTGAGCTCAACCATTTCGGCCACCGTGCGGTGCATGAGGGCACCCGAGGTGTGGCCCGCGCGTTTGACGAGGTCTTCGGCGAGAGCATCCAATTCAGGCATGTAATTGCCGGCGGCCTGCTGTTCGAGTTGCAGTGCTGTGTTCGCTCGGCGGGCCTCTTCAGGGGTGGCGATGGCTTCGAGGGCACGTCGTTCAATCTCACGGTGCAGACCCACGATCGCCTCGAGCGCTTCGGTCGGCATCGACTTGGTCGAGCGCACTGTCGGAAGCTTGAGTCGCTGATAGGTGCCGCTCTTCTGCA
>CAZPVE010000111.1:0-4061 GCA_964589925.1 uncultured Aurantimicrobium sp.
GCTGGCCATCACGAATGGCGGATTGCGCCTGCCGGTTCGCCTGGTCGATTCCTGCAAGCAGGCCGACGGAAGCGTCGTCACGCCTCAGCTCTCCGACCCTGTTCAGGTTGTCTCACCCAAGGCTGCCCGCGGCGTGGTCGACATGTTGGAGAACGTCTACACGCAGGGCTACTTGAAAGACCGCATCAAGATTCCCGGGTACCGGATCGCTGCAAAAACCGGTACTGCTGAGCAGTCCAATGGTCAGGGCTCCTACTCGGGCAGCTACATCGTCACCGTAGCCGGTCTCTTGCCCGCAAATGATCCGCAGTACGTTGTGTTGACGACGATTGCCGACGCCGACCTCAACTCCACTTTCGCGGTGGCGCCAGTCTTCCGCGACCTGTCCTCGTACGTCCTGAAAAAGAACCGAATTTTGCCAACCCTTGCCGGTCAGCCTCGTCTGCCCCTGTACTACTAGTGTTGGTCAGCAAGACGACTTCGCGAGGATGGTAATGGTGGCAGGCGGCGAAACGATACGCCCAGAGCACCCTCACCCCCTGACGGTGACTGCCGTGGCGGAGCGACTGGGTGTCGCGGTTGCTGGCTCTCTCGCGACGGCCGAAAGTTCGCTGATCACCGGGGTTTCGGGGGCATCCTCTGAGACTCGTCCGGGTGACATCTTTTTTGGACTGCCCGGGGCTCGCACTCATGGTGCGACCTATGCACCTGAGGCCATCGCCGCAGGAGCAGTGGCCGTCATCACCGATTCCGAAGGCTTTGCTTTAGCGCGGCAATGGGAAGTTCCCGTTCTGGTGGTCGCTGACCCCAGGACTGTGCTCGGCTCGGTGAGTTCATGGATTTACGGAACCGAGAACGCGAACCTTGAGACATATGGTGTGACCGGAACCAACGGCAAGACCACCGTGGTCTACATGATCTCTTCGCTCCTCGAAAAACTGGGGGTTGCAACCGGCTTCAGCTCAACCTCTGAGCGTCGCATCGGTAGCGAGACTCTGGTGAGCGGACTCACGACACCAGAGTCGAACCATGTGCACGCCCTGCTCGGACGCATGATCGAGAAGGATGTTCAGGCTGCAGTCCTCGAAGTATCAGCTCACGCGCTCACCCGGCACCGCGTCGACGGCGTTCATTTCGACGTGGTCGGCTTCGCAAACTTCAGCCAGGACCACCTCGATGACTACGCCTCGATGGAGGCATATTTCGAGGCGAAAGCATCCCTCTTTATGCCTGAGCGTGCGAAGCGAGGGGTCGTCGTCATTGACTCCGAGTGGGGTCGCAAGCTGGTTGCCGCAGCCGCCATCCCTGTCTCAACCATTGGAGTGAAAGGGACACTGGGCGTGGACTGGACGGTTGAGGTTCTCGACCAAACGCCCACCAGCACCCAATTCCGTGTCGCTGATGCTCACGGACATTCGCTTGAGGCCACCGTCAGCATTCTGGGTGAGTTTTCTGCCCTGAATGCTGCCCTGGCAATCGTGATGACGCTGGGGGCTGGTCACTCTTTCGAGTCGATTGCTCAGGCTTTCGCGTCGGATTCGACACTCAGAGTTGATGTTCCCGGACGCACCGAAATCGTTTCGGGCGACCGTGGCCCTGTGGTTTTCGTGGATTACGGTCACACTCCCGAGGCTTTTGCTCAGACCCTGCGCGCGGTGAGGGCCGTTGTCCCCGGCAAGGTCATCATGCTGTTCGGCGCCGACGGAGATCGCGACACAACCAAGCGTGGCGAGATGGGGGCGGTTTCTGCCCGCAATGCGGACATCGTGATCGTCACTGATTTTCATCCCCGGTCCGAGGATCCCCAGGCGATTCGTGCCGCGCTGTTGGCGGGGGCCCACGCAGCCAAGTCCGGCGCAGACATTCGTGAAGTTGCCGACCCAGCTCAGGCGGTGCGTCTAGCAATTTCGCTCGCAGCTGAAGGTGATGCCATCTTGTACGCCGGCCCTGGCCACGAAGACTACCGAGACCTCGGCACCAGTCGCGTCGACTACAACGCGCGAGAGGACACCAAATTGGCCCTGAAAGAGGCGGGGTGGCTCTCGTGATTTCACTTAGCTTGGCCGAAATTGCGCGTGCGACCGGTGGAACCGTCGTGGGTGCCGAGGCGCCTGAAGATGTTTTCCTCGCTGGTGTCGTCGACACCGACTCGCGGCTCATGGAACCGGGGGGCTTGTTCTTTGCAAAGCCGGGTGAGGTCACCGATGGGCATCTCTTTGTGCCCGCGGCGGTCGAACTCGGAGCCGCTGCAGTTGTTGTAGACCACCTGGTTGAGACCTCCGTTCCGCAAATCCTCGTGGATGACACGGTCCAGGCGCTCGGGCGATTGGCAAAGTTCGTGGTGGCCCGCGTTCGCGACCAGGGTCAGCTCACCATCATCGGAATCACCGGCTCTAACGGCAAGACGACGACCAAGAATCTTGTTGCAGCCCTCTGCGCTCAGCTCGGCCCCACCGTGGCGCCGCGCGACTCGTTCAACAACGAGGTTGGGGCTCCCCTGACGATGCTTAAGCTCGCTCTCGACACCCGCTACTTGGTGCTAGAGCTGGGGGCCAGTGGAATCGGTCACATTAAGCGCCTCACCGACTTGGCGGCACCTGATCTCGGCGTTGTTCTGATGGTGGGCTTGGCCCACGCCGGCGAGTTCGGGGGAGTCGAGGCCACCGTAACCGCGAAGTCTGAACTGGTCACAGGCTTGGTTCCCGGAGCGCCGGTCGTTTTGAACATTGACGACCCGCGAGTTGCCAGCATGGCGGCCTTGGCCACCGGAGACGTCGTCTGGTTCGGTCAGGATCCAGCGGCGAATGTTCGCGCATCCGATATTTCACTCGGCCTTCAGGGAACCTCGTTCACACTGACCATGCCGTCTGGTGAGTCGACGTCAATCAATTTCAGAGTCATTGGCGAACATCACGTGATGAACGCCTTGGCGATGGCGTCGGTCGGGCACCTCCTGGGCTGCGACATCCACCAGATCAAGACGGCACTCGAGTCAGTCGTGCGTGCCGAGCGCTGGCGCATGGAACTCATGGGCGGCAGGGGTGTCACCGTCATCAACGATGCCTACAACGCCAGCCCAGATTCGATGGCTGCGGGACTGAAAACCCTGGTTCAGGTGGCTGGCCCGAACAATCGAACCATCGCTGTGCTGGGCGAGATGAGCGAGCTGGGGGAGTTCTCCGGCGAAGAACACGATCGCATCGCCCTTCTCGTGGTGCGCCTCAACATTGACCAGCTTGTGGTGGTGGGTGCGGGCGCCCGAAGGCTTCACATTTCGGCCATGAACGAGGGCTCCTGGGACGGTGAGTCACAGTTCTTTGAGAGCGCTGACGACGCGTACGATTACCTTGTGAGTTTCTGCCGGGCTGATGACATCGTTCTGGTGAAGTCGTCGAACTCGGCCCAGCTCCGCTTCCTGGGTGATCGTGTCGCGGAGGCTTTCGCGTGACCACACTCTTCCTTGCTGGCGCGATTTCTCTGCTGTTTTCGCTCTTCATGACGCCGGTCTTCATCCGCATCTTCAAGAAGGTTGGCTGGGGCCAGTCCATTTTTGATGGCACCATGCCCGATGGGCACCGCGAGAAAAAGGGCACGCCAACGATGGGCGGAATCGTCGTCGTCACAGGCATTGTGCTGGCCTATTTCTTGGCCAGTTTCATTACGGCGGCACCCATCTCACTGCCGGCCATCTTGGCCCTGGTCATGATTGTTGGCCTGGGAATCGTCGGCTTCATCGACGACTACATCAAGACGCACAAGCGTCGTTCGCTCGGTCTGGGGCCGTGGTCGAAAATCCTCGGCCAGGTGATCGTTGCGATCATTTTCATCGCGCTCGGCTTGAGCTTCCCGGATGAAAACGGGGCAACACCGCTGAGCACGAAAATCTCATTCATTCGAGACCTCCCGTTCGACTTCCTGCAACTGGGCGCCGTGCTCGGCCTCATCCTCTTCGCCATTTTCATCATCCTGATCGTCACGGCAACGTCGAACGCCGTGAACATCACGGACGGTCAAGACGGTCTGGCTACCGGTGCATCGATCTTCTCGATCGGCGCCTTCGT
>CAZPVE010000112.1:0-4026 GCA_964589925.1 uncultured Aurantimicrobium sp.
CGACTGAGGCTTCCTTGTTCGCCATGGCGCTCCTTGTGGTTTCTCGTCTCACGCTTGTGCGTGAGAGTTTCCATCGGCGCTGGTCCAACAAAAAAGCTCCAGCACAGGAGGCTGGAGCGAACGCACGCGTAAGCGTGTTTTTACTTCAATCACCTGCGCGGGTCTCGCTTGTTGCGAACTTCGTTCGGTGTCTGCCGAGGCAAACTCCGAAGACCAGCGGTCTTTGGTCCTCTCAGAGTATGGGATTCCGGCGTGCACACGCAAATCGTGTGGTCGCGGGAGCCGCCTGCCGAACTCGCGCACGAACACGAGGGTTAGTAAAACCTGCGTTACAAGATTCCCCTGAGCGGGCATCCGGTCAGAGGCATCTCGCCGGGGCCGTAAGCTTAAGGCGAGACAACTGTTCGTCTGTCGGGTCGAAGTGAGACGAAATCTTTGACGCGACAGTGCCCATAGATTGAGACCCCTTCCTCGTGAATGCAGTCGTAACCCTCACCCCCGCTCCCGTTCTGGACCGCACCTACCTTCTCAACGACGACCTCACCGTCGGCAAGGTGAACCGTGCGTTCGAAGTCCACGAGTACATGAGCGGCAAGGGCCTCAACGTTGCCCGCACCCTGCACCTGGCCAAGCACCCGGTTGCTGCCATCCTGCCCATCGGTGTTCAAGACCAGTACCTGCTCTTCTCGACCCCGTTCCCCCAAATTCTTCGCATCATGCCCGTCGAGGGTCGCGTACGCGTGAACACCACCGTTGTTGAAAACGGCGGACGCACCACCAACGTCAACCAGGTGCCGATCCCCTTCTCCGAGAGCGACTGGCGCAATGTTGTTGAGCTGACCCTCGAGCAGGTTTCCGACATGAACGCCGACTGGCTGGTCGTCTCGGGCATGCACCCGAAGATGGCCAGCACTGGTCTGCCCATCGACCTCACCGAGCTCTTCGAGCGCGCACGTGACCTTGGTGCTCGCGTCGGTCTCGACACCAGCGGCCCCGAACTCAAGACCTGGGCTCGCAGCGGATTCGCAAACCTGATCAAGCCCAACGCTGACGAGCTCGCATCGCTCGTGGGCCGCGAGCTGCACACCCTCGGTGACGCCATTGACGCTGGTCGTGAACTCATCGACTCGGGCCTCGAGATCGCTCTCGTTTCGCTCGGCGAAGACGGCGCTCTCGGCATCACCGCAGACGAGGTCGTGTGGGCTCGCGCTCGTGCAACCGACGTGATCAACACCACGGGTGCTGGCGACGCATTCCTCGCCGGATTCCTCAGCCAGGTCATCGCCCCGACCGCGCAGAACCAGCCTCACACCCCCGACGACCTGCCGACTCTCGACCTGCGTTCGGGCCTCGAGACCGCCTGCTCGTGGGGCGCGCTTGCCGTTTCTTTGCCGACCACGCTCATCAGCTCGTTCAATGAGGCTCCCAAGACTCAGCTCTTGGATGTCGACCGCAACCACAAGCTCGTCGACGTCGCCACCGCTCGCTACTAGGCGGAACTGCGTCGGCGCCGTTACTGCAGCGCTGAGGTGAGGCGGGCCAGGCCGTCGAGAACGGTCGACCGAAGTGGCTGCTTTTGCCACTCTTCGATGCTGAGCAGTCGGCTGTCGTCGCGGTAGCGCTGCTCGACATCGCGCATCTGGGCGACAAAGCCCTTGCCGCGAACCAAGAGTGAAACCTCGAGGTTTAGCGAGAACGAGCGCATATCCATATTGCTCGAGCCAATCACAGCCACATCGTCATCGATGCTCAGGTGCTTGGAGTGCAAAATGGTGGGCGCTTTGTAGAGCCAAATCTTGACGCCGGCCTCGAGCAGCACCTCGTAATAAGAACGCTGGGCGTGGTACACGAGCGCCTGGTCGCCAATCTCGGAGACAAACAGCTCGACCTCGACTCCGCGCTGAGTGGCTGCGGTAATCGCATAGAGAAGCGACTCGTCGGGCACGAAGTAGGGACTCGTGATGACGATGCGCTCGCGCGCGGCATACAACAGTGCCAAGAACAAACGCAGGTTGTTTTCGGAAGCGAACCCCGGACCCGAGGGAACGATTTGGCAATCGAGCGTGCCGGCCTTCTTTCCCTCGGTGATGGGCAGGGCCTCGTCGGAAAGCAGCACATCGGTCTCGGAATACCAATCCGACAAGAAGATGGCGTTCAGGGCCGGGACAATCGGACCCTCGAGGCGCACGTTGGCATCTTTCCAGTGCAGGCCACGCTTGATGTTGCCGGGCTTGAGATAGGTCGAGTCGATGAGGTTCTGTGAACCCATCCAGCCGATCTTGCCGTCGATAATCAGCACCTTGCGGTGGTTGCGCAGGTCGGGGCGCTCGTACTTGCCTTGGAACGGCAGGAACGGCAGCATGAGGTTCCACTCGGCGCCGATCTCGGTGAGCTTCTTCTTGGTCTTGCGATACCCGACCGTGCGGAGCGCGGCAACGTGGTCAAAGAGCACGCGAACCTTGACGCCGCGCTGCACCGCGTGCTCCATGGCGTCGAAGAACGGCTTGGTCACCGAGTCGTGAGCCAGGATGTAGTACTCGATGTGCACAAAACGCGTGGCCTTGTCGATATCGGCGGCCATGTCGATGATGTTTTGGTCGTAGTCGATGCGCAGGCTTGCGGAGTTGTCACCAATGACAGGCATCGCACCCAGCGTGCGGTTGAGCTCGATGATGGGCGCCAACCAGTCGGGCTTTGTCGGCATGTTCTTGCGAAACTCAACATCGGCGGTCGAGCGCTTGATGAAGCTGTTGATCTCGTCTTGCTTCGCACGTCGCTTTCGACCGAGACGCGGACTACCAATGAGCAGGAAGAAAATGACGCCGACGTAGGGAATGAAAAAAATGGCGAGAAGCCACGCCATGGCCGAACCAGGGCGGCGGTTGCGCGGCACGAAAATGATGGCCAGCACACGGACAACGAGGTCGACGAGAATCAGAATCCCGGCGATCCAGAGTGAGCTCTCGGTGGAAGTCACTTCGTGCTCTTTTCGTCTGCAACCGGGGGTAGGCCGCGCTTGGCGCGCTCTTCGGCCTCAATCTGAGCGTAGGTATCGCGCTCAACGCGATCTGCTCGCAAAATTGAACGAATGATGAGCCAGAACATCAAGCCGAGCAGCACTGTGGGCGTAATCGACCACAGGGCGTTCAACCAGAAGTTGTCCATAGGCTCAGGCTACTTGACCAGCGGGAACAGAATCGTCTCGCGAATACCCAAACCTGTGAGAGCCATGAGCAGGCGGTCGATGCCCATGCCCATTCCACCCGATGGCGGCATGCCGTGCTCGAGAGCCCGGAGGAAGTCTTCGTCGACTCGCATAGCCTCCACGTCTCCCGCGGCACCCTGCTTGGCCTGCTGCACAAAACGCTCGCGCTGGATGACCGGGTCGACCAACTCGGAGTAGCCGGTGGCGAGCTCGAAGCCGCGAACATAGAGGTCCCACTTTTCGACGACACCCTCGATCGAGCGGTGGTCGCGCACCAGCGGGCTGGTCTCAACCGGGAAGTCCAGCACGAAGGTTGGCTTGGTGAGGTCGCCCTTGACGAAGTGCTCCCACAGCTCTTCGACGAGCTTTCCGTGGTTCGCCAGCGGAACCTCGACCTCTACCTTGGCGGCGAGCTTCTGCAAGTCGGCGACCGACGTCTGCGGAGTGATCTCGACTCCGGCGGCAGCAGAGAGCGAGTGGTACATGCTGATACGGTCCCACTCGCCACCGAGGTCGAACTCGGTGCCGTCGGCCCAGGTGACCACGTGGCTTCCGGCAACGGCCTGCGCGGCATCCTGAATCAGCTTTTGGGTGAGGGCAGCGATCGAGGTGTAGTCACCGTACGCCTCGTAGGCCTCAAGCATGGCGAACTCGGGGCTATGCGTGGAGTCGGCGCCCTCGTTGCGGAAGTTGCGGTTGATCTCGAACACGCGATCGATGCCACCAACGACGGCTCGCTTGAGGAAGAGCTCGGGGGCGATGCGCAGAAAGAGCTCCATGTCGAACGCGTTCGAGTGGGTGACGAACGGGCGAGCGGATGC
>CAZPVE010000113.1:0-4021 GCA_964589925.1 uncultured Aurantimicrobium sp.
GCATCGGTCAAGAAGGTGGCGCTGTTGGTTCGGCTATCAGCCTGCGTGCAACCGACGCGGTCAACGGCACGCACCGCGGACACCACCAGTTCCTCGCCAAGGCCCTTGGCTATGTGGCTCCTGAAGGCTTCACGGTCAAGAAGCTCGTCAACGACAAGGTGCAGGCAATGCTGCAGCGCACCCTGGCCGAGATTCTTGGACTCGAGCAGGGCTACTCGCGTGGACGCGGTGGCTCGATGCACCTGCAGTGGCTTGAGGCTGGCGCACTGGGCACGAACGCCATCGTCGGTGGCGGTGTGCCGCTGGCTGCCGGTAACGCCTGGTCGCAGAAGCACGCTGGAACCACCGACATCTCGGTTTCCTACTTCGGTGATGGTGCCACCAACATCGGTTCCGTTCTCGAAACCATGAACCTCGCGGCCGCCTGGGACATCCCCCTCTGCTTCTTTATCGAGAACAACCTCTATGCCGTTTCGACGCACGTCTCTGAGGTCACCAACGAGCCCCGCCTGTCGGCTCGCGCGCTCGGCTTCAACTTCCCGTCGTGGCGCGTTGACGGCATGGACCCGCTCGCTGTTCACCTCGCCATGGAGAAGGCCAGCGAGTACATGCGCTCGGGCAAGGGCCCAGCCCTGATCGAGGCTGAGGTCTACCGCTACTTCCACCAGAACGGCCCCTACCCCGGAAGCGCATTCGGCTACCGCCCGAAGGACGAAGAGAAGGCCTGGCGCGACCGCGACCCGCTCAACCGTGTTGCCACCGAGATGAAGAAGCTTGGCCTCATCGACGACAAGGGCGTCGAGTCGATCCGCACTCAGTCGCAGGCGGCGATGAAGCTTGCCGTTGACCAGCTGGTCGAGGCCGACCCGGATGGCGCTGCCGGCGTTCGCCGCATCCGCCCCGAGCTCTGGCCGAACGTGAGCTTCGTGGACGAGGGAATTCGTGGCGATGCAAGCGAGCTGGCTGCTGGCCACAACCTTGAAGAATCGACCTACACCGGCGAACTCGTCGACGTGAAGCTCGTGGATGCGGTTGCCGCCGTGATGGACCACCGCATGGGCCTGACCGACGAGATCGTGGTCATGGGTGAAGACATTCACCGCCTCAAGGGCGGAACCAACGGCGCCACCAAGGGCCTGGCCGAGAAGTACCCCGGGCGCATCCTCGGAACCCCGATTAGTGAAAACGCCTTCGCTGGTCTGGGCTGCGGTATCGCCCTCGACGGTCGTTACCACCCCGTGATTGAGTTCATGTATCCCGACTTCATGTGGGTTGCCGCCGACCAGATCTTTAACCAGATCGGTAAGGCTCGCCACATGTTCGGTGGCACCAACCCCGTGCCGCTCGTGCTTCGCACCAAGGTCGCGATGGGCTCGGGCTATGGCTCGCAGCACCTCATGGACCCCGCCGGCATCATGGCCACCAACCCCGGTTGGCGCATCGTTGCTGCCTCGTCAGCCTTCGACTACGTCGGCCTGATGAACGCAGCTCTCACGCTCAAAGACCCCGTCATCATGATCGAGCACATGGATCTGTATGCCATCGACGGCAAGATTCCCGCCAACGACCTCGACTACCAGATCGAGTTCGGCAAGGCAGCCATCAAGCGTGCCGGTAACGATGTCACCGTTCTGACCTACCTCTCGATGGTTCACCACACTCTTGAGGCCGTCGAGCAGACCGGTGTGGACGCTGAAGTTGTCGACCTGCGTTGGCTTGACCGCGCATCCATCGACTGGGACACCATCGGTGCCAGCCTCAAGAAGACCAACTCGGTTCTCATCGTCGAGCAGGGTGCTCAGGGCACCTCGTACGGCACCTGGTTGGCCGATGAAATTCAGCGTCGTTTCTTCGACTACCTCGACCAGCCGGTGCAGCGTGTCACCGGTGGGGAAGCCGCCCCGAGCATCTCGAAGGTGCTCGAGCGTGCCGCCATCGCCAAGACCGAAGAGGTCGTGGCTGGACTGCAACGAACCATCGCTAACGTTCGCGGAGGTAAGTAATCATGGCGACCATCGTTCGCATGCCCAGCGTTCTCGCTGGTGCCAGTGAAGCCGCAATCAACAAGTGGTTGGTCGCCGAGGGTGCCGCCGTTGTTGAGGGCGAGCCCTTTGCCGAGCTCGAGACCGAGAAGGCCGTTGTCGAGTACAACGCTGAAATTGGTGGAATTCTTGGCCGCATCATCACTCCCGAGGGCAAGGTTGCTGCGATTGGTGACCCCATCGCCGTGGTGATCTCCGAGGGTGAGACTGCTGCTGACATCGATGCTCTGCTCGGCGCCGAGGCACCTGCTCCGGCTGCCGCTCCCGCTGCTGCACCTGCTGAGGCTGGGCCGGTCGCAGCAGCTCCCGTGGCTGTGGCTGTACCTGCCGCTCCGGCTGCTGCACCCGCGGTTGTTGTGGCCGCGCCCGCAGCTGCAGCTTCGAGCGACGGACGCCTCTTTGCGTCGCCGCTTGCCCGCAAGCTCGCTCGTGAGCGCGGACTCGACCTCAGCTCGGTCACCGGATCGGGCCCCGGCGGACGCATCGTTCGTCGCGACCTCGACAACGCGCCCGTGGCATCCGCTGCGCCCGCTGCTGCACCGGCCCTCGCCCAGCCTGGTCCGGCTCAGCTCATTCCCCACTCGGGCATGCGCAAGGCCATTGCTCGTCGCCTGACCGAGAGCAAGACCACGGTGCCGCACTTCTACCTCACGGCCGAATGCAAGGTGGATGCGCTGTTCGCCCTGCGCGCGCAGATCAACTCCACGCCCAACGTCAAGGTTTCGGTCAACGACTTCGTCGTGCTGGCCGTCGCCAAGGCGTTTGTAGATGTGCCCGAGGCCAACGTGACCTGGACCGACGAGGGCATGCTCAAGTACCAGAGCGTCGACATCTCAATCGCCGTCTCGACCGAGGGTGGACTGCTCACACCGGTTCTGCGCAATGCAGCGAACAAGAGCCTCACCGCCATTTCGGCAGAGGTTGCTGATCTGGCTGCTCGCGCACGCGACAAGAAGATCAAGCAGGACGAGCTCGAGGGTGGAGCCTTCTCGATCTCGAACCTCGGAATGTATGGAACGCTTGAGTTCTCGGCCATCTTGAACCCACCGCAGTCGGGCATCCTGGCTGTCGGTGCGGCTATTGATCAGCCCATCGTGGTGGACGGTCAACTCACCGTGGGCAAGGTCATGCGCGTTACGCTTTCAGCAGACCACCGCGCGGTTGATGGCGCGCTCGCAGCCGAGTGGCTGGCGGCGTTCCAGAAGCGCATTGAAAACCCCGTGACCCTGCTCATCTAGAGCTCGGCGCTAGCGAAGGATCAAGATGAACAGCACTGTTGGTTGGGTTGGCGTCGGCAAGATGGGCGAGGCCATGGTCGAGCGCCTGCTTGACGCAGGTGTGGCCGTCGACATTTGGAACCGCACCCCCGAGAAGGCTGCCGCCCTCGTGGAGCGCGGTGCCACACTCGTCGCGAGCCCGGCCGAAGCTGCCTCGCACGCCATCGTGTTCAGCATGATGCTCGACGACAAGGCGCTGCTCGACATGGCCAACCGTGCCGACGGCATTCTGGCCGGTGGCGCATCCATCTGGGTTGACTGCTCGAGTGTCTCGCCCGGCGTCGCAACCGAGGTGGCTCAGACCGCCGAGGCCCGCGGGGTCAAGTTCGTCAATGCTCCCGTCAGTGGCAACCCCGGCGTAGTTCGCGCCGGCAACCTCATCTTCGCTGCTTCTGGCCCGTCAGATGCGATTGAGCTTGCCCGCCCTTACTTTGAGGCTATTGGTCGCGCCGTTCACAACGTGGGCGAGGCCCAGCAGGCCGCGGTCGTCAAGATTTGCACTAACGCTGTGCTCAGCGTGGTTCTCGACAGCCTCGCCGAGGTGCTGGTTCTCGGTGAAAAGTCGGGTGTCAAGCGCGGTGACCTGCTTCGCTTCATCAACGACAGCGCCATCGGATCTCCGTTCACTACGTACAAGACTGCCGCGCTGGTCAACCTCGACATGACCCCGACCTTCAGCCCCGAAGCGCAGCGCAAAGCCCT
>CAZPVE010000114.1:0-4000 GCA_964589925.1 uncultured Aurantimicrobium sp.
GCTGCGGCAGCGATTCGCTCATCATTCGCCGTCAGCGAGACACGGATGTGCGTGCTCGAGTAGTTGCCGTAGAAGTGGCCCGGCCCGGCGAGAATGCCAAGGTCAGCCAGGCGGTCGATCGACTGCCAGGCATCAACGCCTTCACTGAGCCAGAGGTACAGGCCCGCCTCACTTCCCGACAGAGCGAATCCTGCGTCCTGGAGGGCCGGCAGGAGCACCTCGCGGCGCGCGCGATAAATCTCTTTTTGGTGTGCGACGTGTGCGTCGTCGCCCAGTGCGGCGACCATCGCGGCCTGCACGGGAGCCGGAAGCATCATGCCCGCGTGCTTGCGAATCACGAGCAATTTCGCAATGAGGGCGTCATCGCCGGCGACGAACGCTGCGCGGTAGCCAGCAAGGTTCGACTGCTTGCTCAGCGAGTAGGCCGCGAGAATTCCGGTGTTGTCACCCCCGGTCACTCGAGCATCGAGAACGCTCGGGATCGGCTGGGCGTCCCACGGGGCGTCCCAGCCGAGTTCGGCGTAACACTCGTCGGAGATAACCACGGCCCCGAGCTCACGGGCACGACGCACGCGTGCGGCGAGCGCATCCACATCGAGCACACGGCCATCGGGGTTGCCCGGCGAATTGAGCCACACCAGCTTGGTGTTCGCAGGCCACTTTGCGGGGTCGTCTTCGGCGAGCTCGGTAGCACCAGCGATGGCAGCACCAATCGCATAAGTGGGATAGGCCGCGCGGGGGTAAACGACAGCGTCACCTTCTCCCAGTCCGAGCATCAACGCTGCCCAGGCCACAAACTCTTTCGAACCGATGGTGGGCAACACAGAAGCCGTGGTCAGACCAGTCACGCCGCGACGGCGCTCGAACCACTCAACGATGGCCTCACGCAGCTTGGGCGTGCCGATTGTCGTTGGGTAGGCGTGGGCGTCGGTAGCGGAGGCAAGCGCCGCACGCACCACCTCGGGTGTGGCGTCTACGGGTGACCCGATGGAGAGATCAACGAGACCGTCAGGATGCTCGGCCGCACGCTTCGCGTAGGGCGCCATCGCGTCCCACGGGTAGTCGGGCAGCGGTTTGAGCATGAGCTAGTGGCCCTGCGGAGGCAGAGCAGCGATCACGGGGTGATCAGACTTGATAACACCAACTTTGGCTGCGCCACCGGGCGAACCAATCTCGGTGAAGAACTCAACGTTGGCCTTGTAGTAGTCGGCCCACTGCTCGGGCAGGTCGTCTTCGTAGTAGATGGCTTCAACGGGGCAAACCGGCTCGCAGGCACCACAGTCGACACACTCGTCGGGGTGGATGTAGAGGCTGCGCTCACCCTCGTAGATGCAGTCAACCGGGCACTCGTCGATGCAAGCGCGGTCTTTGACATCGACACACGGGAGGGCAATGACGTAGGTCATGAGACTTCCTTAGAGGGGTTCGGAACGGGTCAAGTCTAGTTTGCCGAAGGCTTCGCCGGGCGCTGAAGACGCGGCCAGGCAACAACACCGATACCAATGAGCGCGGGCGCTATCGACCACATGTTGCCGAAAAGGTTGGACGGCACGAGGATGCTCCCACCGGCTGTCTCACCGACGAAAATGATCATCGACAGCCCAATACCGATCAGTCCGAGTGTTGCCGGCCATCGAGACTCGTTGACCCACCGAAGGCCAAGCAGGTAAGCCGTGACCAGGGCTAGTGCCAGAACCATGCCCCAGGGGATGGGGAACCCGCCGATGTACCAGACGGCCTGATGAATGACAGTGCCCAAGAGCCCGGCGACGAGACCGCCAGCGAGAGCTGCGGCGAGAATAAGCGCGGGGCGGAGGCGTTCCATCATTTGGAAATTCTAGCTGGCTTAAATGTGACACCTCATGGGAGGTTAGGTTACCCTTAGTTAGGTAACCCTAAGCCCTACCCCGAACCCGAAAGTTCACCTGTGTTCGCAAACCTGCTCATTGGCCTGCGCGAAGGCCTCGAGGCGTCCCTCATTGTCGGCATTCTGATTGCCTACGTGGTCAAGGTCGATCGCCGCGATGTCATTGGGCGCATTTGGGCCGGTGTCACTGTGGCCATTCTGGTTTCGATCGGCCTAGGCGTTGCCCTGACTGCCGGCGCACAAGCCCTCGGCCCGGCTGCTGAGCCGCTCATCGCCGGCTTCGCCTCAATCGCCGCCGCCGCCATGGTCACCTGGATGATCTTCTGGATGGCCCAGACCGCGCGCGGCCTCAAGAGTGAACTCGAGTCCGAGGTTGCGTCGAGTCTCTCGAACGGCGCCTGGGCGGTTGTTGGAATTGCCTTTCTTGCCGTCGTGCGTGAAGGTGCCGAAACGACCCTCTTCGTCTGGGCCGCGGCTCAGAACTCTGATACTTCGATTCGCCCGCTCTTGGGTGCGGTCATCGGCATCCTGCTCTCGGCGACGCTCGGGTACCTGATTTACCGCGGAAGCCTCAAGTTCAACCTCAGCACGTTCTTCTTGTGGTCGGGGATTTTCCTCATCATCATTGCCGCAAGCATGCTGGTCGGCGGCATCGGTGATCTCCAAGAAGAAGCTGGCATCCTCCCGTTCCTCACCGGAACGGCCTACGACTTCTCGAGCGCGATTCCCGAGGACAGCATCCTCTTCATTCTGTTGCGTGGCCTGTTCGGCTTCCACAACTCGATGACCTGGCTTCAGTTGATCGTGTGGCTCGTGTACGTTTCCATCACGCTGACCGCGTTCTTGCGCACGTCAGTTCGTCGCAAGATCACCCCGGTGGAGACCACCGAGATTCGCATCATTCGCAGCGTGAACTAGTCTCAGAGGCTCGCTGCCTACTGCCCCTTGCGACGTCGGTAACGAATTCCTGCGAGCACCAGGAGGATGATCACGACTCCACCAAATGCCAAGCCACCCCAAACAAAAACCGGGACCTGAGGGGAGCTGGGAACCACGTCTGCGCTGACGACATGGACAGCAGCGTTGACCGACACTTTCTCACCGGACTTGTCAATGGCATTCACCTGAGCAGTGTGCATTCCAGCCGCAACAACTCCCGAAACCTTGAATTCAGCCTTCACTGTTCCTGACGCACCAACTCTGACATAACCCAGGAGCTTCGGCGTGGAAAACAGCCACACGGCAAGTTCCGTTCCGGGGGCCAAGCCTGTTCCCGAGACCACGAGGATTCCGCCTCGCGAGACTTGAATTATTCCGCTCGGAGACTGGTTCTTGACAGAAGTGGGGACGTTCGCACGCGGCTCGATGGCGACCGTGGCCCGCGAAGGAAGAACCGTTACCTGGTTTCCGGTGGATGAAGTTGTTGTCACCGCTTCAACCACTCCCTGTGGAGTGATGACCACAGGAGTCGCTGACGTTACGTGCGGCAGCTGGTTGTTGAGAAGTGTCGGGACACGGGCAGGCTCAACCGATGGACTGGGACTGGGGGACGGCGCTGGCACGACGACAACAGGGGCCGTGTCCACCTTCACACTCGAAGCCTTAATCTCTGTTGACGGGCCTGCCGTGAGGCCATCGGTCACCGAATTGGCCTTGAGCTTCATGACGATCGTGCCATCGGTCAAACACGTCACGGTAAACACGACGCTGGTTCCAGCCGACTGGTTGACGGCGGTCGTGAAACAAATCGCGGTGCCCGAATCCTTGACGAAATCGCCGGCAGCGATTCCACTGACGGACTCCGAGAAGGAGACCCCATAGCTGAGAATGCGGTTGCCCCACGTTGCACCAGGACCTGAGATTGCAGACGAGACAGCGGGTGCCACGTTGTCAATAGCCACCTCACGCGCCAGCACCGCCGTAACCGGGCCGGTGAACGAGCCATCAGTCACCGAATTGTCAACCAGCTTCATGACGACCGTGCCATCACCAGCACAGTCCACGACAAAGGTCGCGCTCGTTCCCGTGCTTTGCGACACCGAGGTGGTCGAACATGAAGCCGTGCCCGACTCCTGAACCAAATCTGACGCGGCGATGCCCGAAACGGACTCAGAGAATGTCACCGTGTAGCTC